>NZ_CAKJTR010000194.1:2905-7079 GCF_917627355.1 Protofrankia sp. Cj3
GGCTGGGCGGGGCGCGTTCACGTACACCCTCGGGACCCGGGCGCCGATCCCCGTGACGATCTCGTAATTGATGGTGCCGAGGGCATCCGCCCAGTCGGTGGCGGTCGGCTCGCCGTGCGCCCCCGGCCCGAACAGGACGACCTGGTCACCCGCTTGGACCGGATCATCACCGACATCCACGACGAACTGGTCCATGCACACCGTCCCGGCGATACGCCGACGGCAGCCGGCCACCAGCACCTCGGCCGTGTTGCCCGCCGACCGGGGCACGCCGTCGGCGTACCCGAGCGGCACCAGCGCCAGAGTCGCCTCGGCCGAGGTGGCATAACGGTGGCCATAAGACACCCCGCATCCCGCTGGCACCCGTTTGACCAACGCCAGCCGCGCGGTGAGCGTCATCGCCGGACGCAGGCCGAGGGCTGCGGGAGAACCGACCTGGGGCCCAGGCGACAGGCCATACACGGAGATTCCCGGCCGGACCAGGTCGAAGTGCGCGTCCGGGCTGAGCAGGGTCGCGGCCGAGTTGGCCAGGTGCCGCACGAACGGTCGCAGACCGGCCTTCTCGGCGACGGCCACCGCGTCCGCGAAACAGCCGATCTGTGCACGGACGGTCGGATGACCAGGTGAGTCCGCAAAGGCGAAATGGCTCCACACACCGACCACGTCGATCAGGCCGTCGGCGGCAAGCGCCGCCGCCGCGTCGCACAGGGCTGGCCAGCTCTCCTCGGTCGCCCCCGCCCGGTGCAGGCCGGTGTCGACCTTCAGGTGGACGCGCGCGGCACGGCCGGTCAGCCGCGCGGCCGCGGCGATCTCCGCCAGCGCCCAGGGTGCCGACGCGGACAGGTCGATGTCGGCGGCGATCGCCTGCGCGAGCCGCTCCCCGGGAGTGACCAGCCACGCCAGCACCGGCGCCGTGATCCCGGCGGCGCGCAGCGCAAGTGCCTCCGCGATGACCGCGACCCCCAGCCAGCTCGCGCCGGCCTCCAGCGCCGCGCCCGCGCAGGCGATCATCCCATGGCCGTAGCCGTCGGCCTTCACCACCGCCATGGTCGCGGCGTTCCCGGCTCGGGCGGCCAGCGTCGCCACGGACTCGCGGACCGCATCAAGATCTATAACCGCGCACGCGGGCAGATCCTCACTCTGCGGTGTCATCCAGCGCCTTCCTGACCCGCCCAGAGCAGCCTGGCCGCCCCCGGACGCGCGATTCTCAGCCTTAGAGCGACCGGCAACAGGGGACGCGGCGTCGCGGGGCTGGGGCACGCACCTCACCGCATTGTCGTCGGTCGCCACCCAACACCAGGGTGACTCCCTCCTCCGCCTCGCGATGCACGCACCCCAGCCCCGCTCCTTGATCCACGCCCCTATTGCCGGGCGCTCTTATTCCGCGCGGCCGCCGGCCACCCGCGCACGTACTCCGACGGTAACAAGCAGCGCCCGGCCAGATCACACCGAGGCGCTACATCCCGCTCACATCGCACCCCGGCGGGGCCAGCTGGCGGGACCAGCCGCGGTTCGGTCAACGGCTGCCGCCGGCCCGGCGGCGCCCGCGGGCCGCCAGCATCGGAACCAGCTCGGAGGCAGCCAACGGATGGCCGGCCCGTTGCGCCGCCCGGCCGTGTAGATGCGCGCCCACGCTGCCGGCATCCAGTGGAGTCAGCCCACCGGCGAGCAGTGAGCCGCACAGCCCGGTCAGGACGTCGCCGCTGCCCGCCGTCGCCAGCCACGGCGTCCCGGTGGTGTTCACCCGTGCCTGCCCGCCCGGGTCGACGATCAACGTGCGGCTGCCCTTGAGGAGCACGGTCACCCCGAGTTCGGCGGCGACGCGCCGGGTCATCCCCAGCCTGTCCGCGGCCAGTTCCTCGGCAATCGCCGCGGCCTCCCGGTGCGACGACGCCTCGACCAGCCGGACGAACTCGCCCTCGTGTGGCGTGAGCAATGTCGGCGCGGCCCGGTCCCGCAGTGCGGCAACCGCCCGGGTATCTCCCGCCAGCGCGCCCAGCGCGCCCGCGTCAAGCAGCACAGGCAGCTCGCTGGCCAGCAGGGCCAGCACCACCCGGGCCGTCTCGCCGTCCGGTGGCAGGCCAGGGCCGACCGCCCACGCCTGCACCCGGCCGGCCGCGACAACCGCCTCGCCGTCACCAGGGCCGATCTCGGTGACCACAGCCTCGGGATGCGCGCGACGCACGTGATCGGCGGCGGCGCCGGTGCTGACCACCCGCAGATAGCCCGCGGCCCCACGCAGCGCCCCGCCGGTGGCGAGCACCGCGGCACCCGGATAGGCGTCGCTGCCGGCCACCAGCCCCAGCACACCCCGGGTGTACTTGGAGTCCGTAGGGCGGGGGCTCGACAGCAGCTGGGCGGCCGCGGCGTCATCAAGAGCGACCAGATCCGGCGGAGGAAGCGCCAGCCCGATGTCGACGAGCTCCACCCGGCCCGCGTGATCGGCCCCCGGCGAGATCAGCAGCCCGCGCTTGTGGGTTCCGAACGTCACGGTGCTGCTCGCGCGGACGGCCGCGCCCGCCACCGCGCCGGTGTCGGCGTCCACCCCGCTCGGGACATCCACGGCGACGGTGCGCCCGGCCGGGGACAGCCCGGCCAACCGGGCGTGGCCCGCACGCAGGCCGCCCTTCCCCCCGATACCGAGCATGCCGTCGAGGACCAGGTCCGCCGCGGTCAGCAGGCTGGCGGCGGTGTCCTCGCCGACCGGCCGGCCAGGAAGCGGCGGCCGCGCGCCGGCCGGGTCTGGACCGGGCAGGCAGTGCAGGCGCCCGCCCGCCGCGAGCAGTGCCGCGGTCCCGGCTGGATGCGTACGCCCAGGAGCGAGGGCGTCCACCCGGGCGCCCCTGGCCGCCAACCGCGCACCCGCCCACAGCGCGTCACCACCGTTGTCACCGCTCCCCGCGAGGATGACGACCCGGGCACCGTACACCCGGCCGAGCCTGCGCGCCGCATGCGACAGCAGGCCGTGGACGGCCCGCTGCATCAGCGCGCCCGGCGGCAGGCCGGCGAGCAAAGGCGCCTCGGCATCCCGCACCTGGGCTACCGAATGTGCGAATCTCATAGCCGTCATGCTCGCCGCGGAGAAGGTGCTCCGTCGAACCGTCGGACGCACATCCCAGCCCTCCGTCAGCCCTCCGTCAGCAACCAGTGGGCCACCACGGCCGAGGTCAGTTCTCGGTGATCACAAATGCGATCGCCACGCCACCGTCATGGGTCAGGGACAGGTGCCACGAGCGGATGCCAAGGCCCTCCGCCACGGCCGCCACGGTGCCACTGAGCCGCAGCCGCGGACGCCCGCTCGGGTCGGTGACAACCTGGGCATCGTGCCAGGACATCCCGGGCGGCGCTCCCAGCGCCTTGGCGCACGCCTCCTTCGCGGCAAATCGCGCGGCAAGCCGTTCGGGCGCCTCGACAGCCCGCTCGTGGCTGGTGAACAGCCGATCGGCGAGCGAGGGGGTCCGACGCAGCACGGCGGCGAACCGCTCGACGTCGACGACATCCACCCCGATACCCACCACCGCCATGGGCCCGAGCCTGTCACGTCCAGCATCGCCAGGGCGGCTCTGGCAGAGTGATGTCGGGCGTGAGCCGCGGCCCGAGGCGTCGGGGCCCTGTGCCCGCCGGTAGCGGGTCTCGTAGAATTGCCCGATGATCGTCAACCAGTCGGGGCCAAACGGACATGACGACATCGCCATCACCCCGTTGCACGCCGTTTTCGACGAGGACGAGTGCGCTCGCCTCGCGGGCCTGGGCGAGTTCACCCGCGGCGTCGCCCTCGCGTTGCAGGGCCGAGTCGGCGATCTGCGGATCCGGCCGAGCAGCGCCTCCGGCACCGTGGACGGTGACCAGCCCACCCAGACCCAGCTGTCAGTGATCGATGGGACGCCGGGGTCGACCTGTACATGTCCGACAGGTGCCGTCGAACAGTTCTGCGCACACGCGGTCGCGCTGGCGCTCGTGGCCACCGGGGCGATCGACCCAGGTGAGGACGACGACGACTTCGACAGTAGCGACGACGGCTTCTACGACGCCGACGGCCAACCGATCGACCTGCGGGATTTCCTCGAAAGCCTCGACGGACCCGCGCTGGTCGATCTGGTGGTCGATCTCGCCGCCGTCAACGACGTGCTGGCGATGGACCTGCGCGAGGCCGCGACCCGCTGGCGGCGTCCGC
>NZ_CAKJTR010000194.1:7401-9511 GCF_917627355.1 Protofrankia sp. Cj3
TGGGCGACCTGGGTCGCCGAGGTCCTGGAAACCGAGGGCCGCACAGTGGCGGTGCAGGCGTGGGACTCCCCCACCGGGGAGAACTTCGTCCTATGGATCAAACTGCGGATGGACACCGCCGCCCGCACGATCGCGCTCTGCTCCCCGGCGTACTTCGACTCGCACTGGTGCACCCAGGAATGGACCGCGGCGCTGGCCGGGAGGAAACTCATCCCACTGCGCGTCGCCGACTGCACGATCCCCACCGTGCTGGCCACGATCGGCTACCGCGACCTGTACCGTTTGGATGAGACCACCGCACGGCGCCGGCTGCTGGAAGCCACCGCTCTGGTCCCGGTCGCCCGGGTGTCGACCGGTTTCCCCGGCAGCTTCACCCCGCCCCCAGCCCCGGTGATAGGCACCGCATTCCCCGGCCAGTTACCCACCGTGTTCACGGTCCCAGCCCGCAACCGGTACTTCACCGGCCGCGCGGCGCTCCTGGGCCAGTTACGGGCTGGCCTGGCCGACGGGGTATCGATAGCGGTCACCGCTCTACACGGCCTCGGTGGCGTCGGGAAAACCCAACTCGCGATCGAGTACGCCCACCGGTACGCCGCCGACTACTCCCTGATCGGTTGGATTGACGCCGAACAGACCGATCTGATCGGCGAACAGCTCGCCGCCCTCACCCCCCACCTCGGGCTACCCACCACCGGGCGGATTGGCGACGACGCCGCAGCCGTGCTGGACTGGCTGCGCCGGCACCCCGGCTGGCTTCTGATCTTCGACAACGCCACCGAACCGACCGGGCTACGGCCCTGGCTCCCCGACGGCCCCGGCCATATTCTGATCACCTCCCGGTATCCGGGCTGGGGCGGGCTCGCCGACCGCATCGACGTCGATGTCCTATCCCGCGGCGAAGCGGTCGCCCTGCTGGGCCGGCGTATCCCCGGCATCGGCCCCGCCATTGCCGACCAGCTTGCCGACGACCTCGGTGACCTGCCCCTCGCGCTGGAACAGGTCGCCGCCTATCTTGACACCACCGGGCTGGCTCCCGCCGATTACCTGGTGAAATTCCGCAGCCGACGGGCTCAGATGCTCACCCGCGGGGTCGATCTCGTCTATGGCCGCACCATCGACACCGTCTGGTCCCTCGCCCTCGACCGCCTGCGCGCCCACTGCCCCGCCGCGGTGGCAATGCTGGACCTGTGCGCCCACTTCGGCCCCGAGCCCATCCCGCTGACTCTGATCAGTGATCATCCCGATCTGCTCGACGCACCGCTGCATGACGTGGTGGCCGGCACCGACCCCACCGCGGATCTCGATGACATCCTCGGCGCGGTCCTCGCCTACAGTTTGGCCCGGCGCGACAGCGACACGATCCAGCTGCATCGTCTCGTCGCGGCCGTCATCCGCGCCCACCAGCCCTCCACCCTCGCCGAGAGCGCCGCCTCGACCGTGCGGGCGTTGCTGGCCGCCCACCAGCCCGACGGCTATCGGGATCCGGCCGGCTGGCCACGGTGGGCCGTCATCGCCCCGCAGGTGCTGACCGCCCCGGCCCTGCATCCCGACAGCCCCGCGGTCGACATCGGCCACGACGCCCGTCAGTTGCTGCTGACCACCGCCTACTACCTGGACGCCCGTGGGGACTCCCGCGCCGCCGGGACACTGGGCCGTATCCTGCACACCCGCTGGTCCACCGCCCTTGGCGACGAGCACCCCGACAGCCTCGCCGCCGGCTACTGCATAGCCGCCGCCTACCGCCTCCGCGGCAACTACCAGGCCGCCCGCGTCCTGAACGAAGACACCCTGACCCACCTGCGACGAGTCCTCGGCGACGACCACCCCAACACCCTGACCTCGGCAAACAACCTCGCCGCCGACCTACACGCCCTCGGCGACCTCCAAAGCGCCCGGCAACTGAACGAGAACACGCTGGCCTGTTCACGGCGTGTCTTCGGTGACGACCATCCCAGTACCCTGCGCTCGGCGAACAACCTCGCCCTGGACCTACACGCCCTCGGCAGCTACCAGGCCGCCCGCACCCTCAACGAAGACACCCTGGCCCACCGGCGGCGTGTCTTCGGCGACGACCACCCCAGTACCCTGGGCTCGGCCAGCAACCTCGCCC
>NZ_CAKJTR010000195.1:0-5336 GCF_917627355.1 Protofrankia sp. Cj3
CCGGACAGCAGGCACCAGCCGGCACGCCCCCGCGGTGGGCACATCACCCACCCGACCCGCCCGTTGCTATGTGCAAAACCACAACCACCACACAGCAACAATCGATCATCGTCGAGATATCACCCAACATTCACCCGGACAACACCCACAACCGGATGATCGAAAAGTAGGGGACGAGACACCTCACCCGGTGATCCGCGATCCCCCGGCAGGCTCGGGATCGTCTGACAGCGGTCCCGGGCCGCCCGCCATGTGCACGCCCGCCGTGTGCACATGGGCTCCGCATCTGGTCTGCTGAATGCCGCACGGAGACAGGTGTGATCCGGTCGAATCCCCAAGGAGCCCGGTATGACCGATCTGCTCGGAGACAACCGAGTCGACGCGGTGCGGTACGAGGTGGCCGAAAGCGTCGCCACCATCACGCTGAACCGGCCGGAAAAACGCAACGCGCTCACGCCGGCGATGGTGGACCGCTACGTCGAGCTGATGCGCGAGGCGGACGACGACCCGGCAGTCCGCGCCATCGTGCTGACCGGCGCGGGCAAGGGCTTCTGCGCGGGCGCCGACCTCGCGCTGCTCGCGGAGGGTGAACAGACTCTGCGCACGTTCATACCGGGCACGGCCGCCATCGCGGACGCCGCCGTCCGCACGCGCGTCCCAGTGATCGCCGCGGTCAACGGCGCGGTCGCGGGCATCGGGTTCGGTCTGCTCGTCGGCGCGGATGTTCGCATCGCCAGCCAGGAGTCAATCTTCACTACGGCGTTCGCCCGACTCGGCCTGGTCGCCGAGTACAACACCTCCTGGCTGCTGCAACGACTGCTGGGCCTGCCGAACGCGATGGATCTGTTGCTGTCGGGGCGGACGATCGACGCCGACGAGGCGTATCGCCTTGGCCTGGTACAGCGGGTGGTACCTGCGGGTACGGCTCTCACCGCAGCCCTCGACTATGCCCGTGACCTGGCACACAACTGTTCACCCAGATCACTCTCCACGATCAAGAGCCAGGTGTACGCCGATGCCGAGCGTTCCCGCGGCGAGGCGCTCGAGGCCAGCGTCCAGCTGATGGGTGAGTCCTTCAGCTGGCCGGACCTCGGCGAGGCCATCCTCGCGCGGCAGGAGAAGCGTCCCCCGAACTTTTCCGCCCCGCCCGCCTCCTGATCTTCAGGCGGGGCAGGGATCTCACGTTTTCCGGCCCGCAGGCCGGGACGTCCTCGCTGAGAGCCGCGGCCGGTGGCACCGCCCATCACCCATCACCCATCGCTCATTGCTCGTCATCCATCACCCACAAAGAGTCATAGAATTGATATGAATACAATTACGAACTAGCCGATGTATGAGGACACGGCAGGCCGAACGGTTCCACCGATGGCGGGGTCGACAATGCTGCTCACAGATCCGCTCACCCTGGGCGGTCGGAACGCGCCGAGCCGGGTGCTGTTCGGTCCGCATGAGACCAATCTGTGCCACGGTCGGGCGTTCTCCCCGCGCTCGGTGGCGTACTACGCCCGGCGGGCGGCCGGTGGTACAGGTGTGATCGTGACGGAGGAGGCCTCCGTCCACCCATCAGACTGGCCGTACGAACGGGCCCCCCTCGCCGCCGACTGCGGCCAGGGCTGGCGGGCGATCGCGGACGCGGTGCACCCGTACGGCACCCTGCTCATCGCCGCGCTGGGGCACTCCGGCGGTCAGGGCAGTTCGGCGTACTCCCAGCGGGAGCTGTGGGCACCGTCGCGAGTACCGGAAGTAAACACCCGCGAAGTGCCGAAGTCGATGGAGCCCGCTGACATCGACGCGGTGGTACGAGGCTTCGCTGGAGCGACCCGCACGGCGCTCGCCGCCGGCTGCGACGGCGTGGAGGTGAACGCCGGTCAGTACAGCCTGGTACGGCAGTTCCTGTCGGGTCTGACGAACACCCGGGAGGACGAGTACGGTGCGGACCGCCTGCGCTTCGCGCGAGAGGTGCTGACCGCCACGCGGGAGGCGGCCGGGGACGCGGTCGTCGGGCTGCGGCTGTCCTGTGACGAGCTGGCGCCGTGGGCGGGAGTGACCCCCGAGGCAGCCGTTGAGATCGTCCGTGCGCTCGCCGGGACCTACGACTACCTGGTGGTGGTCCGTGGGTCGATCTTCACGGTATCGGCGACCCGGCCGGACATGCATGTCGAACCCGGCTTCAACCGCGAGCTCACCGGCTCGATCCGAGCGGCGCTGACCGACGCCGGCCGCACGGACGGCAGCAACGGCTCGGCGGATACGGGCGGCCGCGCCGCCGTCCCGGTCATCCTGCAGGGCAGCGTGGTGGACGTCGACATGGCCGAGGCGGCATTGACCGCCGGTGTGGCCGACGCGGTGGAGATGACCCGGGCGCAGATCGCCGACCCGGACCTGGTGGCAACCACACGGGCCGGCCGGCCCCCGCGTCCATGCATTCTGTGCAACCAGGTCTGCCAGGTACGGGACAACCGCAACCCGCTGGTGTCCTGCGTGGGTGAACCGTCGTCCGGCCATGAGACGACCGACCCCCCGGTGGCCGGTCGGGCACGGGAACCCGTTGCGGTGACGGTGATCGGCGGCGGGCCGGCCGGCCTGGAGGCCGCGCGGGTCGCAGCCCTGCGCGGGCATCCGGTGACACTCCTGGAACGTGCCCCCCACCTGGGCGGAGCGGTCGTGGCCGCGGCGGCGGGCGCGGGGCGGTCACGGCTGACCCGTCTCACCGACTGGTTGGCGGCGGAGTGCCACCGGCTCGGTGTGGAGATCCGCACTGGGGTGGACGCGGGCCTCACCGCGGCGGGCCTCACCGCGGCGCCCCCGGCGAGCATCAGCTCTGCCGGCAGAGCGGTCGCGGTCATCGTCGCGGTCGGCGGCCAGGACGGTGACCAGCCCATCCCCGTCAGCGTGCCGCCGACGGAACCCGCGCCCGAGGTGTCACTGGCCGAGGACGGCCCGGCCACGCCGGTTGTGCGCAGTGCGCGGGCGCTGTTGACGGCGGCGGCGGCCGGGGCCGATCCGCTGCCGGCGTCCGGTCCGGTGGTGGTGTGGGATCCGCTCGGCAACGCGACGGGGATCGCGGTCGCCGAGCGGCTCGCCACGGCCGGCCGGGACGTCACCCTGGTCTCGCCGGATCTGGTGGTGGGCACCCAGCTGTCCCGCAGCGGCGATCTCGCCCCGGCGAACGTCCGGTTGCACCAGGCCGGGGTGAAACTGGTGAAACGGACCATATTGACCCAGCTCGAAGGCACCATCCTCTACGGGGACGACGTGTTCTCCGACGCCACAGTGGAGATCGCCTGCGCGGCGCTGGTGACCAACACGGCCGAGCTGCCGCTGCTCGGGCCCGACGAGATAGACGAGCTGGCGGCGGCGTCCGGGACGGTGGTCGGGGACGCGGTCGCTCCCCGGAGCATCTACGAGGCCGTGCTGGAGGGACGCCGGGCCGCGCTCGCCGTCGGCGACGGGGTACCCCGGCCAGCGCCGGCGGGCCAGGCGGATCCGGCCCGGGGAAGCAGGAGTGCCGGTCGATGAGTCGATATCGCCATCTGTTCAGCCCGCTGCGGCTCGGACCGGTCACCGTCGCGAACCGGATCGTGTTCTCGGCGCACCTGACCAACTACGCCGAAGACGGGCTCCCTACCGAGCAGCATGCCGCCTACTACGCGACCCGGGCGGCCGGCGGCACCGGCTTGATCATCACTGAGGAACACTCGGTACACCCGACGGACTGGCCGTACGAGAAGCTGATCCACGGCTTCTCCCGCAACGCGATACCCGGTTACCTGCGCATCACCGAGGCGGTCCACCGGCACGGCGTCCCGATCTTCGCGCAGATCAACCACAACGGCGGGCAGGCATCCGGGATGTTCTCCCGGCTGCCGGTGTGGGCACCGTCGGCCGTGGCGGACCCGCTGTTCCGCGAGGTTCCCAAGGCGGTCAGCCACGCGGAGATCAACGAGATCGTCGCCGGCTACGCGAAGACCGCCGGGCACTGCGCCGAAGGCGGCTTCGACGGGATCGAGCTGCAGTGCTCGCACTCGTCGATCGTGCGGGGCTTCCTGTCACCGGCGACGAACCGGCGCGCCGACGACTACGGCGGCCCGCTCGCCAACCGGGCCCGGCTGCTGGGCGAGATCGTGCGGGCGGTGCGGGCCGCGATCGGCCCTGGGCTCGCTCTCGGGGTGCGGTTGTGCGGCGACGAACTGATCGAGGGCGGCATCACCCTCGACGAGTGCGTCGCGGTGGCGCGGCTGGTCGAGGCGACCGGTGCCGTCGACTACATCAACACCTCGATCGGGACGGCCACCTCGACGCTCTACATGATCGAAGCTTCGATGGCTGTCCCGCCCGGGTACGCGCTGTTCATCCCGTCGGCGATCCGGGGCGCCGTGGACCTTCCGGTGGTCGGTGTCGGCCGGTTCAAAGACCCGCTGCAGGCTGACCGGGCACTGGCCGACGGGCACTGTGACCTGATCGGGATCGTGCGTGGGCAGATCGCGGACGCGAACTTCGCCCGCCTGGCCCGCGCCGGGGCGACCGACAGCATCCGGCTGTGCCTGTCGTGCAACCAGGAATGCGTCGGACGGATGGGGCTGAACCGCTGGCTCGGCTGTATCGAGAACCCGCTGACCGGCCGGGAGGCGTCGCGGGCCGCCGAGGGCACCGTCGAGCCCGGCCCGGACGGCCGTGACCCGGCCGGCACCCTGATCCTCAGGGCACCGGTGAAGCCGAGGGACGTGCTGGTGGTCGGCGCCGGGCCGGCCGGCATGCAGGCGGCGATCAGCGCCCACCGCGCCGGTCACCGCGTCACCGTGGTGGAGGCGGCCGACGAACCGGGCGGGCAGGTGCGCCTGGCCGCGGTCGTCCCGGGCCGGGCCGAGTTCGCCGACCTCGTCCGCAACCAGCTGGCCGAGCTGCGGGCACTCGGCGTGGCGGTGAAGACCGGCGTCCGGGTGGGCGTCGGCTACGTCCGCGACCACCGCCCCGACGTGGTCGTCGTGGCCACCGGGAGCCGCCCGGCCCGGCCGTGGTGGGCGAACCCCGACGATCTCCGGGTCGCCACTCTGCGGGCCGTCCTCGACGGTTCGGTGTCCCCGACCGGCCGGGTCGTGATCGTGGACGAGATCGGCTTCCACCATGCGCCATCCGTCGCGGAGCTGCTCGCCGACCGTGGCTGCCAGGTCGAGGTCCTCTCCCCGGACATGCAGGTCGGCCAGGGCCTCGGGGTGACGTTGGACAGCGAGGGCTGGAACATCCGGGCGGCGCGCAAAGGCATCACCCAGACCACGGACAGCGTGGTGCTGGGCCTGGACGACACCGGTCTGCAGGTGCTGTTCCACCCGACCGGC
>NZ_CAKJTR010000195.1:5656-8854 GCF_917627355.1 Protofrankia sp. Cj3
GGCCGGTTCGCGCTCAGCCGGTTCGGCGCTCGGTGTCATTGTTGTGCGCCGCGGGGTGCTGCCGGCGGGTGCGGACGAGGTGACCGCGGAGGCGGGCGGGCGGGTACTGCTCGTCGGCGACGGCGTCGCCCGTGCCGCGACCGGCCTGACCGCCGCGACCGAGGTCACCCTGTGGGAGGCGGGCGAGTTCGCGCCGGCGGCATGGTCCGCGGCCCTGGCCACCGGGCTCGACCGCGGCACGGTCGGCAGCAGTCCGATCGACAGCGATTTGATCATTATGCCCGCCTCCCCGGACGGGCGCGACTTCGCCCCGCGGCTCGCCGCGGCTCTCCGACGGCAGCTGGTAGCCAACGCCGTCGCCGTCCGCCCCGGCGAGATCGTGGCCGAACGCTACGACGGCCGGCTCGCCGAGCATGTGCCGGTACGCGGGCCGGTGGTGGCGACTCTGGTGCCAGGCGTCCGCGGTGTCGCGCCGCACCCGGGCGTCCCGCGGACACGGTCGATCGCTCCGGCGCTCCCGCGTCCGGATGCGGTGCCCGATGCCGAGGTGCTGGAAGTGCTGGCGGCCGATCCGGCGACGATCGCGCTGACCGAGGCGCCCCGCATCGTCGGCGGCGGGCACGGAATGGGCAGCCGGGAGGCGTTCTCGCAGCTCAGCGACGTGGCCGCGGCCCTCGGCGCGTCGCTGGGCGGCACCCGGGTGGTGGCCGATCTTGACTGGATCCCCTTCGAGCGCCAGATCGGCACCACCGGGGCGATCGTGGCGCCCCGGCTGTACCTGGCTTTCGGGGTCAGCGGGGCCGTTCAGCACACCAGCGGCCTGGGCAGCCCCGATCACGTGATCTCGGTCAACGTCGACGGGAGCGCGCCGATGATGGCCATGGCCGATCTGGCGATCATCGCGGACGCCCCCGCGGTCGTGGCCGAGCTCCGCCGCCGGCTGGCCGGAGCTGCCGAGGCCACCGCCGGCACCAAAGCCATCGGCAGCGGGACCATCAGCAGCGGGAGCATCAGCAACGGGACCATCAGCGACACGACCGTCGGTCACGGCGAAGGGAGCACATCGTGAGCGGCGCGCCATCCTCGGATGATCGCTATCCGGATGGGCACCTGGCCGCGCCGCCGCGGCGCCCGGCCACCAGCCCGCTCCCCCCGTCCGCGACCGCGGCGCCGGCAGCGGCAGCGGCAGCACGGCCGGCGAACGCCGGACACGACGCGGATGTGATCGTCGTCGGCGCGGGACCAGCCGGGTCCGCGGCCGCGCTGGTCGCGGCCCGCGCGGGAAAATCGGTACTGCTGCTGGAACGCGGGCCGTTCCCGGGCGCGAAGAACCTCTACGGCGGGGTCGTCTACGGCCGGGTCCTCGATGACCTGGTGCCGGACTGGGCCGAGCAGGCGCCCATCCAACGGTGGGTCACCCGCCGCCAAACCATGATTCTTACTGGCGATCAGGCCCTCGCCATCGACTACCGCAACCAGAAGTGGGGCCGTCCGCCGTACAACGGCGCCACCACGCTGCGCTCCGAGTTCGACGCGTGGTTCGCCGGGCTGGCCGAGAAGGACGGCGCCACGCTCGTCACGTCCACCGTTGCCACCGGGCTGCTGCGAGACCCGCTCACCGGGCAGATCACCGGAGTGCGCACCGACCGTCCCGACGGCGACCTGCGGGCACCGCTGGTGATCGCCGCGGACGGAGTCAACTCCTTCCTCGCGAAGGAGGCCGGCCTGTACCCGAAGGCCGGCGCCCACCACTTCACCCTCGGCGCGAAGGAGATCCTCTCCCTGCCGCGCCGGGAGATCGAGGCCCGCTTCGGGGTCCGGGACCGCGACGGCGTGGACATCGAGATCCTCGGCGGTACCGGCGGTGTCGCCGGTGGTGGCTTCGTCTACACCAACCTCGACACGATCGCCGTTGGCGTGGTGCTCTCCGTGACGGACCTCGCCACCTCACGCCAGCGTCCCGAGGAACTCATCGCTGGGCTCAAGGCTCATCCGGCCATCCATCCGCTGGTCGAAGGCGGCGAACTGATCGAGTACGGCGCGCACCTGATCCCCGAGGGTGGTTACGACGCCATGCCGGCGCTGGCCGGCGACGGCCTGCTGGTCGCCGGCGACGCCGCCGCGATGTGCCTGGCCGCGGGGATCTGGCTGGAGGGGGTCAACTTCGCGATCGCGTCGGGTGCGGCGGCCGGCCAGACCGCGGTCGAGGCCCTGGGCGCGGGTGACACCTCCGCGCGCGGGCTCGCCGGCTACCGACGAAGCCTGGAGTCGTCGTTCGTGCTGGCCGACCACCGGAAGCTGCGCCGCGCGCCGGCACTCGTGCTCGGCGACCGCACGCAGCATCGGTACCCGGACCTGATCTGCGGAATTGTCGAGGACATGTTCACCGTGACGAACCCGCGCCCGAAGCGAGGCCTCGTGACGATCGCGCGTGCCCGGCTGCGCGGCAGCGGCGTGCGGCTGCGTGACCTCGCCCGGGACGGGACCGCGGCCCTGCGTACCTTCGGCTGAAGAATGATCGCTTCATCATCCCAGGGAGGCTGTGGCATGAGTACCCGAACCTTCCTTCGCTGGCCGGCCCGCCCGTCGTCCGCGGAGACCCTGTCGTTCGCCGACCGCATGGCGACGGTGCGCTTCGACGTGGCGGACAAGGCGCACATCACCGTCGACTCCACCGTGTGCGAGAAGTGCACCACCAAGGCCTGCGTGACGGCCTGCCCAGCTGACCTGTTCGTACCGAAGACCGACGGCGGCATCCTGTTCAACTACGAACAGTGCTTCGAGTGCGGGACCTGCTACATGGTCTGCGGCGCGCGGGGCGCGATCCGCTGGAGCTACCCGGAGGGAGGTCATGGTGTCGTCTTCCGCCACGGCTGACCTGGGCGGCCTCCCGGAGCTCCAGAACCTCCAGCTGACGGTGTTGGTGGCGCATTCGCCGCTGGCGGTCGAGGTGGACCCGCTGACCGGCGAGGTCCGCATCGACGACCGGCTGTCGGGCCTGTCCGCCGCCGACCAGGCGGCCTGTGAATGGGCGCTGCGTCTCGGCGACGCCTGGTCGGTGCCGGTACGGGCGCTGACCGTCGGGCCGCCCGCCGCGGACGCCGCGTTACGCGGCGCGCTCGCTGCCGGTGCCGCCACCGCGACCCGGGTCGCCACCGACGCCGACGCCGACGCTGACGCTGACGCCGACCCGCGGAT
>NZ_CAKJTR010000196.1:0-8513 GCF_917627355.1 Protofrankia sp. Cj3
CGCTCATGACTGATGGCGATCATGGTTTGCCCCGCTGGCTGGTGTTTGTGGGTGCAGCGCTGCGGCATCCATTGCCGCTGCTGTTCTCACCGCTGCCGTGGCGATGGTCGGAACGCACCATGATTTCGCTGGTCATGCAGTCGCGGGATAATTCGCTCACCCTTGTCCGGCGGCGGGGCCTGTTCGGGCGTTGCAGGCTCACCAGCACGCGGGGCCACGGTCAGCCAAATCCAACCTGGATTCCGGCTGGCAATGACGCGACTCGGCGAATCGCGAAGCATGTCGATGGCTTTCCGGGTGGCACGCTCCCGGAGGTTCTTGATATTCCTATGACAGCGCACATCCTCGGTGGTGCCCCGATCGGGGACTCCCCGGCCAACGGGGTTATCGACCCCTACCACCGGATCTTCGGATATGACGGCCTGCATGTGGTCGACGGTGCGGCGGTCGCGGCCAATCTCGGCGTCAACCCGTCGCTGACGATCACGGCGTTGGCCGAACGAGCGATCTCATTGTGGCCGAACAAGGGTGAGCCGGACCAGCGTCCACCAGCCGGATCACGTTATAAGCGGATTCCACCGGTTCGTCCACTGTATCCGGTTGTGCCTGAACATGCGCCGGCTGCTTACACTGTCGGCCTTTCAAAGGGTCCTGAACGTCGTCGGGATTGATACTGAGCCTGCTGCTGGTGCGGCCGTACGCAGCGTTGGGCCTCCGCTACCGGCCGCCGTGGCCAGGCCGGTGAGCGGGTCTGCTCGGACGCGATCGGAACCGGCCTCGACGGCACGGGAATCGCCTGGTGCAGCGTGGGGCGGCCGGCGTGTCGGCGTCGTGTCGCCCGCATGCCGGCCGCGTGTTGCCCTCATGTCGGCCTCACCGTTCGGACGGAGCCGCCATCGCGCCGTGTTGGCCCGTGCTCCGACGCATACGATCGGCGGAGCATCGAGGACACGGCGGTCGTTGGACCCGCGACGCGATACTCGCCGCTACCGGCGATCAGCCACCACCGACACGACGGAAGAGAAGACTCATGGCTGAGGAGCTGTACGCCACACTGAGGACGACTCAGGGTGACGTTGAGATTCTGCTGTTCGAAAACCAGGCGCCGAAGACGGTCGCGAATTTCGTCGGTCTCGCCACCGGCACGCGGGAGTGGACCGACCCGCGGACGGGCGAGAAGCGAACGACTCCCTTGTACGACGGGACGATTTTTCATCGGGTGATCCCGGATTTCATGATCCAGGGTGGTGACCCGTTGGGCAGCGGCCGTGGCGGCCCGGGTTACAAGTTTGCCGACGAGTTCCACCCGGAGCTGCGCTTCTCCCGGCCGTACCTGCTCGCGATGGCGAACTCGGGTCCGGGCACCAACGGTTCCCAGTTTTTCATCACCGTGGCGGCGACGACCTGGTTGGACCGCAAGCACACGATTTTCGGTGAGGTCACGCGCGGCACCGAGATCGTGGACGCGATCAGCAAAGCGCCGACGGGTGCCCAGGACCGTCCCACCACCGATGTGGTGGTGCAGCAGGTCGTCATCGAACGCCGTACGGTCTAAGGCGGCTCGGGTTTAGGTCGGGGCCGACATGACGAAATCACCTTGGTCAGAGCCGGACGGCGCTGCCGCCGCTTCGGATGGCGGAGCTGTCGGTCCCGGCCAGCCAGCTGGACAACAATCGTCGGGACCCGATGGCTGGCGTCCCGTGGTCGGGCCGCCAGCTCCGCCTGGCGGCTGGACGCCGCCCGCCCAGCCCGCGGGCGGTCCGCCGGGAGGCGGGAGCGGACCCGCGCTCGTCCCGCGCTGCTATCGGCACCCAGACCGCGAAACCTACGTGTCCTGCCAGCGGTGCGACCGCCCGATTTGCCCGGACTGCATGCGTCCCGCAGCCGTCGGGTTCCACTGCCCGGACGAAGCCGGCAGGCAGGACCGCCGTTCCGGTGGCTTCTCCCGGCGGCCGGGCAGCCAGCTCGGTGGGCAGCTGGTGGGACGTCCCGGGCTGGTCACCCAGATGCTCATCGGGATGTGTGTGATCGCGTACATCCTACAGGGGCTGCCGGGACTCGGCGGCGGTACCGACAACGCCTTCACCCGAGACTTCGAGCTCAGCGGTCTGGCAATAGCGATCCACGGTGAATACTACCGGTTGCTGACCGCGGCGTTTCTGCATGCGGGTATCTTGCACATCCTGCTCAATATGTATGCGCTCTACCTGCTCGGATACCAGCTGGAGCAGATTCTCGGCCGGGTGCGCTACCTTGCGCTGTTCGTGGTGTGTGCCGTCGGCGGGAACACGTTCAGTTATTTGGTCAACGGCTGGAGCACCTTCTCGGTCGGCGCATCCACCGCGGTGTTCGGCTTCTTCGCGGCGTACTACGTGATCGCCAGACGGCTGCGGGCGGATACGTCGGCGATCCTCGTTGTCGTTGGCATCAATTTGATCATCAGTTTCACCATCAGCGGGATCGACAAATGGGGTCATATCGGCGGTCTTGTGACTGGTCTGTCTGTCGGCGTGGTGTATGCCTATGTGCCGCCACGCCAGACCTGGTTGCAGGCGGTCGCCGTGGGCGGCATTCTCGCCGCGTTGCTGGCAGCCGCGGTCCTGAGCACGTGATGGCGGTTGGCCGGTGGCGTTGTGCCACCCCGGTCGTGGATGTCAGCCGTGGCGGCGACGGATCTCCTCCACCACCGCGGCGATCCGCTCGGGTGCGGTGCCAAGCTGGCGACGGCTGAGCAGCACGGGGCCATCGATTGTCTCGACGATGAGAACGTGGATGTGCACGCCACGACGGTTGTGTGTCAGGGTGCTGGCCTGTACCCGTAGCACAGCGGCCCAGGGCAGCCGCCGCCGGTGGATCCCATCCACCAGGTCGATGCCGCCGTCGTCCACCCGCAGCGCGGGCCGGGCGACGGCGTCCCGCACAGCGAGCACGAGCAGGCCGGCACCGCTGAGCCCGATCAGGAGACGGCCTGGGTTGTCCAGCGAACTCAACCGGGACGCGAGCGAGCCGGTGGCCGCGATCGCGAGCACGATCATCCCGGCCGCCGCATAGAGGATCACCCGCCGCCACGACGGCGACCAAGCGCGTGCGTCGGCGGCCCTGGCGTCGACTCCGTGGGCACCGAGTTCGTCATCCCGCATGTCACCTAGCACGGTACATCGCGCTCACCGGCCGTCCGTCCGGGCCGGGCGCAGGATCCCGTTCGGCCTGCTCGGCGTGAGCACGGCTCCGTTGCCCGGCGGCCACATAGAGGAGATGATCATCCAGCCGGCGGTCGAGTGGTCGTCATACGTCGCATACTCTTTACGGTTGCCCCGCGGATACCCATCGTGATAATTGAGGGGTGCCCACGCGGGGAGCGGGTTCCCGCCATGGGATATCCACATTGTGGACAACCGTTGGGGACGAATGACAGCCGTGGAACTCCCTGGAAGAACTAACGGTGCGCATTACCTCCACTGCGTTGCCACGCCAAGGCCAATTACGACAAAACCGAACCCAATCAGGATGTTCCAGGCGCCCAGGCTGTCCATTCCCGGGACGCCACCGTTGGAAAAGTAGTAAATCAGCAGCCAGATGATCCCGATCGCAAAGAGTGCTATGATCGTTGCGCCTACCCACGGCGGAGACGGTGGCTTGCGCTTGCGGACCTGGGGGGCCTGGGGTGGCGAGGTAGTCGACTTCTTCTTGCGACGTCGGGAAACGGGCACTTCGGGGCTCCTTGAGGACCGTGACGAGCTTCGTGGGCTGGCCGCCATCCTCCCCGCCGCGGGCATTGGCCGGGATACCGCGGACCAGCTGTCCCACAGGGTAGACAGGCCCGTCGCCAGGCCTCGCCGAACGTGCCATTCCGAACGTGTCCACCCAGATCCGCCGGGGCTGGCTGCTTGGTTCGGCCCGGTTGGTTGCGGTTGCGGCGCGCGGCCTCCGTAGCTCCCATAGCGAGGAGGGCCCAGGGTCCCGCCCGTGTGGTCGGCGCATTATACCGGCCCGCCGGGGATGTTTCTTGTTCGTTTTCTTGCCAGAATGATGCCCAACCGCAAACTGACGAGTGGCCGGAGAGTACGCGATGATGATTTTTCGTGTACTGGGAGGCCCTGGGGAGCCTAGGAGCGTACCCGCGATGCCAGGTGGATCGACGACCGAGCGGGAGAGTACCGTGACCAAAGCCACTACCTATGCTGACAAGCCGTGGCAATCATCCTACGTCGATGGTGTCCCCAAGGACGTTGAGATCCCTGATATCACGCTGAGCCAGTTGTTCGAGAACATTGTGGCCAGATTTCCGAAAAGTCCAGCGATTTCTTTCTTTGGTACCACGCTGACCTATGGCGCGCTCTCCCAGCAGGTCGGCGCATTTGCCGAGGGTCTTGCGAAGCTGGGCGTCCGGGTTGGCGATCGCGTCGCGTTGGTCCTGCCGAACTGCCCGCAACATGTAATCGCTTTTCAGGCGGTGCTGCGGCTCGGCGCGATTGTGGCCGAGGCGAATCCCCTCTACACCGAGACCGAGCTGACCCATCAGCTCGCCGACTGCGGAGCGGAGTACGTGATCTGTCTCGACCGTACTTACCCGGCGGTGGCGGCGGCTCGCCGATCTGGCCGGACGAAAGTTCGGGAGGTCATTGCCACCTCGATTCCGGATTTTCTGCCCAAAAAGGACCAGCTGTTGCTCCGGCTGCCGATCGCCAAGGCGCGCAGAAAACGCGCCGAAGTTGTGACGGAGCTGCCCGCGGATGCCCGTGCGCACGCCTTCCTCGACGTGCTGAGGACCGGCCGGGCCACGCCGGTGAGCACATCGGTCCAGGCCGCGGCGTCCGATGTCGCCGTCCTGCTGTACACCACTGGAACGACCGGTACGGCCAAAGGCGCGATGCTGACCCATCGTAATCTTGTCGCGAACGGTGAACAGGGCCGGGCGTGGATCGTCGGAGCCCGTCCGGGGCACGAGGTGCTCATTGCGGTGCTGCCGATGTTCCATGCCTACGGGATGACGCTGTGCATGATTCAGGGAATGGTGCTCGGGGCGCATGTCGTGCTGTTGCCAAAGTTTGATGTGACCATGGTATTTGACGCCATTGCCAAACATCGTCCGACGCTTTTCCCGGGGGTCCCACCCATTTATCAGGCGCTGTTGGACAGCCCGCGGGCGAGGAACGCCGACCTCACCTCGCTCCGGGGCTGCCTGTCCGGCGCGATGAAACTTTCCGCCGATCTGCAACAGCGTTGGGAATCGGCGACCGGTATGCCGCTCGTCGAGGGATACGGCATGACCGAGACCGCACCGTTGACCCACGCCTGCCCGTTGGGAGGCGCGACCCGCCCAGGATGGATCGGCCTGCCCGTCCCGTCCACCGAAGCGAAGATTGTTGACAGTGAGGACTGCACCAAGGAGATGCCGGTGGGTGAATCCGGTGAATTGATGGTGCGGGGCCCGCAGGTGTTCGCCGGCTATTGGGAG
The DNA here is from genome assembly GCF_917627355.1 of Protofrankia sp. Cj3. NCBI lineage: Bacteria > Bacillati > Actinomycetota > Actinomycetes > Frankiales > Frankiaceae > Protofrankia > Protofrankia sp. Cj3. The sequence goes on from NZ_CAKJTR010000196.1 coordinate 5,459, forward strand.
AACCCGGCGGCCACCAAGGCCACGCTGACCGCGGACGGCTGGATCCTCACCGGTGACATCGCGCGGATGGATTCCGGCGGCTGGTTCGAGATCGTTGATCGGAAAAAGGAGATCATTATTGCGGGTGGCTTCAACATCTACCCGACTGAGATCGAGGAGGTCCTGTTGGGGCTCCCCGAGGTCGCCGAGGTCGCCGTGATCGGTGTCCCGGACGCTTACCGCGGTGAGACGGTCAAGGCCTTCCTGGTGCTGCGGCCTGGCGCCTCCCTGACCGTCGACGAGGTGCGGGCGTATGCGGCTAAGCAGCTGTCTGCGTACAAAGTCCCAAAAATCATCGAATTCCGGACGAAGCCGTTGCCGAAGGTCGGAGTCGGCAAGGTCCTGCGCCGGGCGCTGCGGGATGAGGAAAAAGCCGGGGCTGGGGAGGGGCAGGGCGGATCTGGGCGGGACGCCGCCGAGGGCTGACCGGGCCCTGCCTCCGGCCGGGCGTCCGAGCCGGTTCGTGTCCGTCTGTGCCGGGGCGTGGGCCGTTTCCCGCGTGAGCTCTTTCCGGTGCTGGGCACAACCGGCGGTGTCCCTCTGTGCTTGTAACGGCAGGTCATCGCTCTGGCCAGATGATGTCAGTTCTGCTGAGATCAGGTGAGGTCGGCCGAGCTGACAGCAGGTCGGCCGACGCCGTTGCGTTCCACTGGGGCATCCGGCCGGTGCCAGGCAGAGGAGAGGTCAATGCGGATCCTGGTGATCGACAACTACGACTCATTCGTGTTCAACCTGGTGCAGTACCTGGGGCAACTCGGCGTGGACAGCATCGTTCGCCGTAACGACGAGGTCGACGTTGGCGATCTTGTCGCGTACGGTGTTGCCGGGGTGCTGCTCTCACCCGGGCCGGGCACGCCGGAGGCGGCCGGGGTGAGCGTCCCGATGGTGCGCGCGTGCGCCGTGGCCGCAGTGCCCATGCTTGGGGTGTGCCTTGGCCATCAGGCGCTCGGGGTGGCGTTCGGGGCGACGGTCGGCCGGGCGCCCGAGCTGCTGCATGGAAAGACCTCGGTGGTCCATCACACCAGCGCGGGCGTGCTGGCGGACCTGCCGTCGCCGTTCATCGCCACGCGGTATCACTCGCTCGCGGTGGATGCCGCGACACTGCCGGACGAGATCAAGGTGACTGCGCGCACCGAGAGCGGTGTTGTCATGGCAATGCGCCATCGGTCTCTGCCGCTGGAAGGAGTCCAGTTCCACCCCGAGTCCGTGCTGACGCAGGGCGGTCACCTGCTGCTGGCCCGCTGGCTGTCGGTCTGTGGTGACGACACAGCGCTGTCGGTAGCGCCCCAGCTGTCGGCCGAGGTCGAAACCCTGCGACAGAGCGCCTTTGCCTGACTGAACGTCCGGCCCGGGGCTACTGCTGCGGGAATCCGTTGCCGAATCGTGGCGTGTGTGAGTTCGTTGGGGATGCGCTGGTCGGTGATTGTGATGGCGTCGGGCTTGGGGAGGGCGAGGCCGTCTTGGTCGGCGTCGGGGTGGCCGTCTGGGTTGGGATCGTGGTGTCGGTCTGCTGCGACACATACAGCGTCACGGTCGAGCCGCGGCTGACGGAACTGTTCCTGGACGGTGTCTGGGCGACTACGGTGCCGGTCGGCTGACTGCTCGCGGTGGACTGCTGGCTCACCTTGAAGCCGTACCCCTCCAAGGTGGCCTTTGCCGCGTCGAGAGGCTGGTTCGTCACATCGGGGACGGTGATCTGCTGGCTGACCACGTAGATGGTGACCGTGTCGCCAGAGGCCACCGATGTTCCGACATCCGGGTCGGCGGACTGGACGGTGCCCGGCTTCTGCGTGGTCGCGTCGGTGAACGTGGCGACCTTGGGCGTGAGCCCGGCCGCCTTCAACTGGGTGATCGCATCGTTCTGGGTGAGACCCACCACCGGCGGGACGACAAGCTGTCCGGCTCCGGCCGACACGCTGAGGGTGACCACAGCGGTCTTGGCCGCTTTGGTACCTGATGGCGGGTCAACCGCGGTGACCTGGTCCTTGGGGGCGTCGCTCTGGACGGTGTTCGAGCGGATGTTGGTGAAGCCGGCGTTCTGGAGGTTGTTCGTGGCCACCGTCTTGGACTGTCCGACGATGTTTGCCGGGATACTCGCGGTGTTTGTGCTGCTGCCGGTGGACGAGCCGCCCCCGAGGAACCTGGTCGCCATCAACGTGACGACAACGAACACCACCACGACCGACAGCCCGGCCAGGATGTACTTCCAGGCCGCCGAACGCCGCTCGGGCTCCGGCGGGGTTCCGGCGCCGATCGGGCCGCCGTCGAGCGGACCGGTGCCATCGTCGCCCGTCCGATCGAGGTAATCGGAGCCGGCTCGGTTGTAACCGCTGGTCTGGCCGTAGGGATCACCGTAAGCGTCCCCGTAGTAGGCATCGTGATCACGCGAGATCACCTGCGTCCCCGTTGACGGCCCGGGTGGGTTCAGCCGGGTGGCAAGCTGGTCACCCATGAGCGGTGGCGCGTATATCCGCCGGCCGGTAAGAGCGCGTTCCAGGTCGTCACGCATTTCTCCGGCCGTGCCGTAGCGGCGGTCGGGATCCTTTTCCATCGCCTTGAACACGATCGCGTCGGCTTCGGGCGTGATGTCGCGGTCATGCGTGGACGGTGGCTGCGGATTCTCCCGTACGTGCTGATAGGCGACAGCGACCGGGGAGTCGCCGCGGAACGGCGGAAGCCCGGTCAGTAGTTCGTAGAGCAGCACTCCGGTCGAGTAGACGTCGCTGCGGGCGTCCACCCGCACCCCGCGCGCCTGTTCCGGTGACAGGTACTGGGCGGTGCCGATCACTGCGGCGGTCTGCGTCATGTGCGATGTGGTGGCGGTGGTCGCCCGAGCGATGCCGAAGTCCATCACCTTGACCGAGCCGTCCAGGCAGAGCATCACGTTCGCGGGCTTGATGTCCCGGTGGATGATCCCCATCCGGTGGCTGTAGTCGAGCGCGGCGCACACGTCGGAGGTGATTTCCATGGCCCGGCGCTCGGTGAAGCGGCCTTCGCGCTGGAGCACGTCACGCAG
>NZ_CAKJTR010000197.1:0-8498 GCF_917627355.1 Protofrankia sp. Cj3
GCAGCACCGGTCCGGTTTGGCTGTGGGATGTCAGCAACCGCGCCGCACCCGACCAGCTCGGCCCGCCCCTGACCGGCCCCACCGACTCCGTCAGCTCGGTGGCGTTCTCCCCAGACGGGCACACCCTGGCCGCCGGCAGCGACGACGGCACCGTGACGCTGTGGGATATCAGCAACCGCGCCGCACCCGACCGGCGTGGCCAACGCCTCACTGGCCCCACCCAAGGCGTCAGGTCCGTGGCGTTCTCCCCGGACGGGCACACCCTGGCCGCCGGCAGCGACGACGGCACCGTGACGCTGTGGGATATCAGCAACCGCGCCGCACCCGACCGGCGTGGCCAACGCCTCACTGGCCCCACCCAAGGCGTCAGGTCCGTGGCATTCTCGCCGGACGGGCACACCCTGGCCGCCGGCAGCTACGACGGCACCGTAAGGCTGTGGGACGTCAGCGACCGGGCGAGCCCCCAGCGCCTCAGCCAGGCTCTGACAGGCCACTCCGGCCCCATCAGTGTCACTGACGCCGTCTTCGCGGTGGTGTTCTCCCCGGACAGGCATACCCTGGTCGCCGGCGGCTACGACGGCACCGTAAGGCTGTGGGACGTCAGCGACCGGGCGAGCCCCCACCGCCTCGGCCAGGCTCTGACAGGCCACTCCGGCCCCATCAACTCGGTGGTGTTCTCCCCCGACGGGCGCACCCTGGTCGCCGGCATGGACGACCACACGGTGAGGCTGTGGGATGTCAGCGACCGGGCGAGCCCCCACCGGCTCGGCCAACCCCTTGCCGGGCCCACCAGCTTCGTCTCCTCGGTGGTGTTTTCTACGGACGGGCGCACCCTGGCCGCCGGCAGCGGCGACGGCACCGTAAGGCTGTGGGATGTCAGCGACCGGGCGAGCCCCCACCGCCTCGGCCAACCCCTCACCGGCCCCCTCGAGCAAATCAACTCGGTGGTGTTCTCCCCAGACGGGCGCACCCTGGCCGCCGGCAGCGACGACAAGACAGCGACCCTGTGGGACATGACTCGCCTCACTTACCTGCGTGACCACGCAGCAGCAGAGGCATGCAAATTGCTTGGTACCGGCCTGTCACCGGACGTCTGGCAACAGTATATCCCGAGCGTCAAATACGAACACACCTGCCCGTAATGATACGGGGAGCGTCATCGGAGACCGGGCGTTTCGCAGCGGTACGGCTCCCCTACCTGAGGCGCGGGTCTTGTCCAAGTCTCTGCGGAGGTTGTCGTTTTCGATGGCCATGACGTGGAGGGCGCGGGCGAAGGTTTCGCTGGCGGCGCGGTAGCGGTCGCGTTCCTCTCGGAGTTCGCTGTTGGTGGTTTGGAGGGCGGCGATCTCTTCGCGAAGTTTGATCTCGCTGTCTGGGACACCGGCGCGTGTCTTGCGTTCGGCGTAGAAGAGGTCTTTGAGGTCGGTGTGTTTGTGGGTGAGTTTGTTGCGTTTGACGTCGGCTTCCTGGGCGAGGGTGACGATGTCGAGGGCGCCGGAGGACCGCAGGGGCGCGCCGGCGAACAGCCGTTCCATGGCTGCCGTGATGGCCGTGCGCTCGTCGTCGTCAGATGTCTGGGTCACCGTCGCCTTTCCTGGGTGAGGACGGTCCGGTTCTGTTCGTGCCGGTCGACGATTGCCTGCAGGGCGGTGGTGCGTTGCCGGAGCCGTTCCCGCAGCGGGCTCGGCGTTGCCGGCTCGTCGACCTCGCCGACGTGTCGCCTGATCTCCTCGCGGAGGTTGGCGATGTGGGTGTCGGTGCGGGCGATGTTCGCGCACGCGGGGTCGCACCTGTCGATCGCGGGCGGGCGGGTGCGGCTGGCCGGGCGGGTGCGTTCGGGGTGGCACAGGGCCTTGGCCGGGTCGTAGTTGCAGGTGAGGAACGCGTCCGGGTTGTCGTAGACGTGAAACTGTGGGGCGGCGAGGAACGCCTTCGTCTGCTTGGGGGTCAGGAACATGCCCTCGAACCGGGCGCGGGCCTGCGCGGCGGCGGTCATGAGGCGGCCGGCGGCGGGACCGGATACCGCTTCGCCGCGGTCGAGCCGTCCGGCGACGTCGTCGAGGTAGTCGGCCATGGCTCGGGCGGTTTCGATGTCGAGCACGCGGCGTAGGCCTTGGCGTCCGCGTCCGGCGTAGCCGTCGGTGATCGGGGAGGTGCGTAGGTGCCCGTATTGGATGGCCAGGGCGATGCGGCCACCGGGAAGGCGGGCGATGTGCCAGGCGATGGTGCGGCGGAAGCGGGTGACTACGAGCGGGCCGTCGGGGTCGTCGGGGATGCGTTCGGCGGTGAGGTGGTTGCGGTCGGAGAAGTCGTTGACCCAGGCGATGAAGGAGGTGATGCGGTCGTTGGCGGCTCGGCAGGACAGCACCTCGCGGGGGCGTTTCCGGTTGCCTCGGGTGGGTTTCGCCCAGGCGACGTTGACGGGGAACAGGTCGTGTCCCTCGACCGTGCGTTCCACGACGCGGATGGCGCGCGCGACGGGCGGGATCACGACCCAGGGTGTGTCGCGGGGAACGCCGCCGACCACGGGCCTGCCGTCGGGGTCGCGGGCGCCTTTGAAGACGTTGCCGTGGATCTCATAACGGACGGGTCCAGTGCCGTCGTCGGCGGGTTCGGGGCAGCAGCCGACCTGGAGCTCGAGTGCTTCACCGGGTCGCATGCCGCTGAGATAGAGGACCACGATCATGCTGGCGGTCGCCAGCTTATGCATGAGGACGGGGACGTCGTTGAAGTTGAGGTGCGCTATCCACGGCCGTCCGTGTAGCTGCCCGCGGACCGGGGTCTGGAGCGGCGTGTCGGTGCTGACGGGCAGGCCGGCGCCGTGGTCGGCGACGGCGCGTTGGACCTGGCCCTCGCTGGCGTCGAGGCACCCGGCCAGGTAGGTGCGGGCCACGAACAGCCGGCCGAGGTAGAGGCTGCCGGGCAGCGGCCGGTTCTCGGCGACGTGGGTGGCGATGAGCTGCCGCAGCGGCGCGGTTGCCTGTGGGTTGGCATGTTGTCGAACACGGCTGACCAGGCTTTGGCGTTCCTGCCAGCCGTTGAGGATGTCCTCGGCGAAGTCGTTGACGAACCGCATCGCCCAGATCAGCAGGGGTGACATCACGGCTGGGTGGATCGGCGGGGTGCTGTTGTCGTTGCTGCCGCCGCCGGCGGGCAGGTAGTCCCGCAGGCTGGTGGTGTCCCAGGGCGGCAGGGGGATGCGATCGCGGTCGGGAAGGTGCGGGGCGAAGGCCCACAGCAGGCTGACCGCGCCGAGCCGGTCAGCGGCGACTTTCCGTGACAGTCTGCCGGCGGCGACGTGGACGGCGTACTGCTCCAGGTCGTCGCCGGTGACGTCGGACAGCCGTGCGGTGCCCTGGCCGGTCAGCCATCGGGCGAACTGGTGCCAGCCGAGGGCGACCACGACCATGGTGGCCGGGTGCAGCCACCGGACCCGGTTCGTGGCGAACCGTTCCAGCAGGGCCTCGGGTGTGGGCAGGTTCACCAGCGCCCAGCCGGCGCGGCGGAACGAAGGCCGCAGCGGTTCGGGAAACCGGTCCCGGTTGAGGTGCCCGGGACTGTAGTGGCGGTTGGTGTTCAGCGGGGCCAGGTCCCACCGGCCATCCCCGAAGCGAGACACGCTGTCAGGATCAACGGCCCGGGGAAGCCTGTCGGCGCTGAGGAAGGGATCGGCCGCGTCGACCAGCCAGGTCACGCTGACCGGGTTGCGCGACGCGGATGCGACGGTCACGCGTCGAGCCTGCGGCGTAGCAGCGCGGCGATCCTCGCCCGGTCCGCGGCGGTGAGCTGGCCGCGGGCGGCGGCCTGTTCCGCGGCGGTGGTGTGGGTACCCAGCAGCGCGGACAGCCGGGTGAAGTGCACCCGCCAGTCGAGTTCCCAGACGTCGGCGTCGACGACGGCGCGCAGTTCGGTCATCGCGTCGTGCAGGTGCACCAGGCGGGGAAGGTGACGGCGGGTGGCGACCGCGTTCGGGCACGCCAGGCAGAGCAGGAACGACGCGGTGCACGGCAGGCCCGCCGGGGTGAACGGGCTGTTCGTGACGTCGGTGCAGGCTCCGGTCGCGGTGTCGAGATCCCCGCGTTGCAGGGCGGCGGCGAGTTCGGGATCGTCGGACAGTTCGATCAGCGTGTCGGTGTCGTCACCGAGCATGATCCGCATGGTGGCGATGACCGTGGCGTGCTCGACCGCGTCGGACAGCCCCTGCACGATCGTTGCTGTGGCCTCGGTCCGGGTGACCGGGTCGGGCAGCAGGTAGACCGACTCGTGGGTCTGCTGGCTGTTTTGCGCGGGCTCCTTGCGGATGAGCACCTGCACGGTGCGCCGCAGCCGACGCAGGCTCACCAGACCGGGGTCGGTGTCCAACCGGACCTGCTGCGGGACACCGAGATGGAACAGGCCGCCGTGACGGTCGGGGCGGTTGAGCCGGTAGACCAGTAGCCGGTCGGTCGGCCGGCCCAGCAGCGCCAGGGTCCGCCGCCCCGTGTCGGTGGCCTCGATGATCTGTCCCATCAGCCGGCCCGGACTGCCCGGGCCGTGGTCGAGCAGGTTGTTGGTGGTGTGGCGCAGACGAACCGGACGCCGCCGCTTGTGGATATCCACCTGGTAGATGTCCACCTCGTCGCCGACCGCCGGATCGTGGTCGGGTACCCGCATCTCGTCGAGCACGGACCGGTTCCACGACTCGCTCGCCACGAGCAGCACCGCGGCGGCGAACGCCTCGGTGCGGGTGAGGTAGAGCCGTCCCCATGTCTGCTCCGGCCGGCGGCCCCCGAGGGCCCGCTCGAAGGGGATGCGTACGGCCCGGGTCCCGCGACCCACGTTGATCAGCGGGACATCGCCGGTGCGCTCGAGGTGATCCAGGGCGGCGCCGATCAGCCAGTCGCCGTCGGGCTCGGTGAACTCGCCGGCGTGCCAGCGACGCAGGTGCTCGCGGTTGGCCCGCAGCCGGGCAAGCGCCCTGGCGAAGATCGCGGCAGCCGTCGTGCGGATGGCGGTGTACTCCTGGTAGGTGTAGGCGACTTCCTTCGACGGCGGGCGCTTGGGCATCCGTCGCGCCAGCGCCGCCCTGGTCTCGGGCGGGAGGCCGCGCACCTCCACCATCAGCAGCCGCATCACCGTCAGGCGTCGCCGTGCCTGTGCCGTGGCCGGCAGGGCCATCCGCCACCGGTTCCAGACCGCCGCGGTGAGGTCCACGGCCGTCTGCGGCGGCCGGTCCTGCGTGTCGAGCCAGCGCATGAAGTCGCCGACGTACTTGTGGACGGTGGCGCAGGTCGCTCGTGCGCGCCACGGGCCGCCCGGTCCGCTCTTGCGGTCGAACGCGGCGGCCAACGCCTGCCGCAGCGCGACACTGCCCGGCAGCGTGGTGAAGTCGAAGACCCCTTCTGTGCCGCCGTTCTCCGCCCACACCGAGACGACCAGGCCGGTGGGATCGAGTGAGTCCGGCCGCCGATAGCCGGCCTGCGGGAGGACCGCCCTGGCGGTGTGGCGACCGGCCACTACCCGTCCCCCGGACCGGGAACGACGTCCATGACGCGGCGGTTGGACGCGGCGACCCGGGCCAGGATCGCCTCCACGTTGTCCTCGCCGGCGTCGAGGATCATGGATAGGCGCAGGCTGTTGAGCGGCTCCAGGTAAATTTCGCGGGTCGTCTGCTCGCTCTTGTGTCCGAGTAGGTCCTTCACCAGCGCGAAGGCGTCGCCGTAGACCTTGCGCAGATGGGCACGGTCATCGCCGTCCAGGCCGAACCGGGCGTCCAGCCCCCGCTGGAGCGTGATGAGCATCTTCAACGCGAACGAGTGCCGGCAGACATGCGGCGAGATCCGGATCGGGGTGCGCTGGCGCTGGCATCGGTCGCTGGCCGCGGTGAACACCGCCTCCCACGATCGGTAGTCCATCGGCAGACCGCCCTCGGTCAACCACAGCGCAAGCGGCTCCAACCCCGCCGACGTCTCGATGAACAGCCTCCGCCGCTCATGCACGTCGACGGCACCGACGGGCACCTCGCCGCGACGGCCACGGGCGTCCTCCCACGTCAGCCGACCCCGCCCACCACCGGAGATGTTGGTCACGATGAGCTTTCCGGCCAGACTGTCGTACCGGCCCTCGCGTCGGGCACGGACGATCGCGGCTCGTCGGGTCGTGGCCAGGTAGGCGGAAATTCCGCTCACGGCGTCCGCGTGCACATAGAACATCCGCTCACGACGCTTGGCGATCGCAGCGGCGACCGTGCCCTCATAGTGGACATGGCCGGGTAGCGCCGCGGGTACCTCGAGGGTGAGCAGGCAGCCGCCCTCCCGCAGCCGCAGCCCGCTTTCAAACAGCAGATCGGCGAACGCCACGTTCCGCCCGTCGTTACGGCCCCGCCAACTCGGGTCAGGGACCCCGGCGGCGGTGTAGCCGCGCAGACCGATGTCGCGCCAGAGCCGGTAGGTCCGCGGCGTCACCCACCTGACATTCGACGTCCGCACGTCCTTTGGAGCGTTGTCCAGCACCTCGACCCGCGAGCCGTCTCGCTGCCGGACCGTGTGAGAGGACACCGGGCTGCGATCGATGTGGCCCTTGGCCAGCGCCCAGTCGTACAACAGCTTGAACGCGGCGAGTTCACGCGCCCACTTCGCCCCACCGATCCGACGCGGGTTGTCCTCAGCCCGGCGACGCCACGCCTCGTAGTCATCGAGGTCATCGGAGTCGGCCTCATCCCAATAGCGGCCACGGCGCCACAGGAACGAGAAGAACAGTCGAAGATCCTTCACGTACGCCTGCTGCGTCCCCTCAGCCCGGAACGCGAACCGGGACCGGCGGAAGAACCGAGCCAGCCGCGGATCGACCTGCCCAGCCGGATCGATCAAGATCGGCGTCCCCGGTCGGATGTCGAGCGCCCGCTCGCGCTCGTCGATGTCCGCCCACTCGTCCAGCAACGGCGTGAGCCCCGGAGGGACCGCGGCGCCGGGCGTCACCCAGTACAGCAACCAGTCATCATCACCTAAAGTTCGATCCATATCTCGGACAGTCATCGGGGCCGCACCGGGCCAGCGTAGAGGACTCGCGATCAACCATCCGTGCAACACGCGCTGGCCGTCGAAGGAAGGGGTTCGCTGACATCCGTTGACCGACTCCGCGATGATGACAGCGACCAGCGAAGGTCGTGGTCTCGACGGCAGCACACGGGCTCAAAGGGGCTCCGCCAGTCGAGCCATGGTGAGGTCGCTATGCGGCAGTCAGAAGCGCTCTTACCCGCGACTCTACTTCGTAGCTGGCCAATCGGGATCTTATGACACTTACAAAAATCGGTGCATTATATGGATATCGATTTCGCCAAGTTGGTGATGACGAAACGCTTTCGGGACTGTCCCGACGATCACAAATCCAAGAGAGCGCCACAATGCGAGCGCGATAGCGTTATTTGCGACAACAGCGTTGAACTGAATGGCCCGATAACCGAGCTCGGCGGCCCTTGCCAGGCAGTGCTCGCCGAGCTGACGACCTATACCTCTCCCGCGCACTACGGGGTCGACCATAAATCCCGCGTTCGCAACATGGTCACCGAGGCCGATCTGGTTAGGCTTAAGAAGGTAGGTACCCAATACGCCCATATTAAGATCTTCGGCGAGCCAGGTCTCCGCAGGATCACCTGGCATCCAGAACGCGGCTGCGACACTCTCGGGTGTGTCGGGCGCGTAAAAGTAAGTATCGCCTGCCGCGACGACAGCACGCCACAGAGGCGAGAGCACGGGCCAATCAGCATAGGATGCTCGACGAAGCTTGACCGCCGGTTCCATACCCTAAGCATCGCACGCAGAGGCAACTGTGCGGCTCAGCCGGCTGGCAACGGTGCACAACCGCAGGCCACGGCTCATTTGACGCGCCGCACGGTCGGCAAGTCAAACCAACACAGAGCAGGCGCAAGCACCGCGTAAGTAGGCGAAAGCATTTGGAACGTAACAACACGCATATTCAGCCCTTTACCCCGGCCGCCACTTTCACCCGGGGTAGCATGTCTGGTATGGGGGACTTGGGTAATGTCTTCATCAGCCATACATCCGACATGGCAAGCTACCCCGCCCCACGTTCGTTTGTTCAGGCGGCTTCGGAAGCAGTTCTCCGCGCTGGCGGGCGCCCGGTGGAGATGGCAAACTTTGCAGCACGAGAGGACAACCCGGCCGAGTATTGCATTGCGCGCGTCGTCGAATGCGACGTTTACATTGCCATAATCGGGTTCGCATACGGTTCCGTCGTCCCGGACCACGACGGGATTTCGTATACGGAGCTTGAGTTCCAGGCGGCCACCACCGCAGGGATCCCCCGACTCGTTTTCCTCCTAGACCCAGACGCGGCACTACCACGGCGGTTGATCGATATCGAAGGCGCGCCGATTGAGGATTTCCGGCAGCGGCTCTGCAATTCTGGGATAATCGTCCAGATGTTCACCGATCCTGGGGACTTGAACGGGTCGGCGCTTCACGCTCTCAATGACCTTCGCAACCGGAAGGGCCGAAACG
>NZ_CAKJTR010000198.1:0-2099 GCF_917627355.1 Protofrankia sp. Cj3
CACCGGGTCAGTGCCGGTCTCCCGCAGGCGTGCCTGGGCCGTCCGCGGCCGCGGGCGGAACGGGGGCGTCCGCGCCAGCCACGGAGGCCGCCGCGGTGAACAGCGCCAGCAGCTCAGGGGATGGCGGCAGCGGCCGTGATATCGCCTCTCCCTGAAGAATGTCGCAACCGAGCTCCATCAGCATCCGCAGGGCGCGGGCGTCCTCGACGCCCTCGCCGACGACCCGCAGGCCCAAGCGGTGTCCCAGGTCCAGGACCGCACAGACGATCGCGGCGTCGGGCAGGCTCCCATGCGCGCCGGAGACGAACCCCCGGTCGATCTTCACCTCGTCGAACGGCAGCGCCTTGAGGATCTCCATCGAGCTGTACCCTGTTCCGAAGTCATCCAGCGACAGCTTCACTCCGCGGGTACGCAGCTCCCGCAGCATCGCCGCGGCCCGCGCAGGCTGGGTGACCAGCGCACTCTCCGTGATCTCCAGTGTCAGGACGTCGGCCGGCAGGCCATACGCGGACAACGTCTGCGAAACCAGGCTGGGGAGATCGTCGCGGACGAGCATCCGCGCCGAGAGGTTCACCGACACCGGTACGTGGCGACCGGCCAAGGCCCAGTCGGCACACTGGCGCAGCGCCTCGTTCAGTACCCATTCGGTCACATCAATGATCAAAGTGGACCGTTCCGCCATGGGCAGGAACGCCTCGGGTGCCAGCAGCCCGCGGTCCGGGTGCGCCCAGCGCAGGAGCGCCTCGACACCGGCGATGCGGCCGGTCCGCGCAGACCGCAGCGGCTGGTAGTGGAGGCGCAGCTCGCCACTGGCGACAGCGGCCCGCAACTGAGCGTGCATGGCCAGTTCCCACGGCCGGACGCCAGCCATACCCGGATCCCACACACCGACCCGTTCACCATCCCGTTTGGCCGCGTGCAGCGCCGCATCCGCGGCCGGTAGCAGCGCGTCAAGACTCGTTCCGTGCAGCGGGGCGGCCGCGACACCCGCGCTGGCCTCGACCTCGACCTCGACGCCGTCGATCCGGAACGGGCCAGCGATCTGGCTGATCACCATCCGGCCGATCGCACGCATCTGATCATGCGTGGCCGCGAGCTCAGCCGGCAGATCGGCCCCGTACATGACCACCGCGAACTCGTCACTGCCGATACGACCGGTGAACGCGGGATCCGCGGGTACGCCGCGTAGCTGCACCGCGATAGCCTGAAGCAGCCGGTCCCCAGCGGAATGACCGAGAGCGTCGTTGACCTCACGGAACCGGTTGATATCAAGAAGCACCAGGACGGCGTCACGACCCGCGGCAAGCGCGGCGGCGAGCGCGGGCTGGGCCACCCGAGCCAGTCCGGCCCGGTTCGCGAGGCCAGTCAGTGGATCTCGATCCACCAGGAGCTGGCTCCAGCGGCCGAATCCGTACACCACCAGGGTTGTCGCGGTGATGCTGAAGACAGTCATCACGACCGCGGGTATCGCGGCCCCGAGGTCTCCCTCGACCGCGAAAGCGGCCACGGCCCCCGCGCTGATGAGTACGGCGTGGGCGACCGCCTCCCACAGCCTGCGCACCATTGCCCCGCATGCCGCGATCCAGGAGTACCAGAGCAGGTACAGGTCGGAGTCACGGCCGTCGGTACTGTCACACAGCGCGATCGTTATCGCAAGAACCGAGGTGACCACCAGAATGTGGTGGACAGTCGGCCGCATGCGTGCCAGCAGCAGCGCGACAGCCAGGTTGGCCGTGCTTATCGCTACCGCGAGCCACGTCCCCAGCTGGTTCTGCCCTGGCGACCGGGGGAGCAGCGCGAGAACGAGGAAAAAGAAGAGGCCCCCGGCGGAAAGTATGATCAGAAATCGTCGTTGATCCGTGAAAGGCGGAAGGCTCATGTCAACCCCCACCTGATCCACAACGGATACCCACGGTACCGGGGAAGGCGCCACCGGATACTCCACGGGATAACTGCCCGAAAACTGCTCACAGTTACACTGTGAGCCTCAGCGACGCGGATGTAACCCGCCAGCCCACGGGTTTGGCGGGTCTACAGGACAGCTGTGGCTAATCGAAGATCCTGTATGCACACCCCAGTGACAATGCCGCCGCATCGGC
>NZ_CAKJTR010000198.1:2782-9058 GCF_917627355.1 Protofrankia sp. Cj3
GGCGGCTGCGGACAGCGGCGACAGGCCGGCGCCCCGGCAGCAGCTCGGCTGACGGCACCCGGCAGGTCAGTGGGCGGCGTCGTCCCAGGTCAGGCCGCAACCGACACTGACATCAAGAGGTACCGACAGCTGGTAGGCCGTCCCCATCTCGGCCCGCACCAGTGCCTCGACCTCGGCCCGCTCGCCCGGAGCGATCTCCAGGACAAGCTCGTCATGGACCTGGAGCAACAGCCGCGACCGTAGCCGGCGGTCCCGCAGCGCCCGGTCGACGCCCAACATAGCGATCTTTATGATGTCCGCCGCGGACCCCTGGATGGGAGCGTTGAGCGCCATCCGTTCGGCCATCTGCCGACGCTGCGCGTTGTCACTGGTGAGGTCCGGAAGGTAACGGCGACGTCCCATGATCGTCTGTGTGTAGCCGTCCGCGCGGGCCTGCTCGACCACCCCACGGAGGAAGTCCCGTACCCCGCCGAATCTGGCGAAGTACGTCTCCATCTGTGCGCGGGCCTCTTCCGGATGGATGCCGAGCTGGCTGGCAAGCCCGTACGCCGACAGGCCGTAGGCCAGCCCGTAGGACATGGCCTTGATCCGGCGGCGCAGCTCCGGGTCGACCGCGTCCACGGGCAGGCCGAACGCCTGGGCCGCCACATAGGTGTGCAGGTCCTCGCCGGAGGCGAACGCCTCGATCAGTCCCGCGTCGCCGGACAGGTGCGCCATGATGCGCATCTCGATCTGGGAGTAGTCGGCCGTCAACAGGGACTCATAACCCGCGCCGACGATGAACGCCCGGCGGATCTGACGGCCCTCGGCCGTGCGGATCGGGATGTTCTGCAGGTTCGGGTCGGTCGAGGACAACCGGCCGGTCGCCGCAATCATCTGGTTGAAGGTCGTGTGGACACGACCGGCATCGTCGATCATCGGGATGAGCGAGTCCACCACGGTACGCATCCGAGCGACGTCACGGTGGCGCAGAAGTACCGCCAGTAGCGGATGGTCGGCCTGGGTGGCAAGCCAGACCAGCGCGTCCGCGTCGGTGGTGTAGCCAGTTTTGATCTTCTTGGTCTTCGGCAGGCCCAGCTCGTCGAACAGAATCACCTGTAGTTGCTTGGGTGAGCTGAGGTTGAATGGGCGCCCGACAATCTCATGAGCCTGCCCGGACACCGCGGCGACCTCAGCGGCGTAGTGCTTCTGGAGTTCCATCAGATGATCGGTGTCAGCGGCGATACCGGCCCGCTCCATCCCGGCCAGCACGCCGACGAGCGGCAGCTCCACGTCGTGCAGGAGCGCGGTGGCACCGCGCCGGACCAGCTCCGCGTCGAGCACGTTGGCGAGCTCAAGGCAGGCACGGGCCCGCACGACGTCCGCGGCGGCCGCGTCCGCCTCGTCTGATCCGTCGATGGTCAGCTGCCCGGTGTCAGACCCCTGCGCGCGCAGGTCACGCCGGAGATAGCGCAGCACGAGATCGGCCAGGTCGAAGCCGCGCTGGCCGGGCAGCGCGAGGTAGGCCGCGAGCGCGGTGTCGCTGGTGACACCCGCGAGAGACAGGCCACGGGCGGCAAGCGCCGACATCGGGCCTTTGACGTCATGCGCGGCCTTGGGCTGGTCAGCGTCGGCGGCCCACCGCGCCAGCGCGTTCTCATCGGCCACGGTGAGCTCGGCTGGGTCGATCCAGGCACCGGCGCCGTCGATGGTGGCCAGCGCGAGCGCGGTGACGACGCCGGTGCCCCGCCCCCAGCTCCCCCGGATGTACAGGCCGACGCGCCCGCCGCCATGGGCATGTTCGGCCAGCCATGCGGGCACCTCGCCGGGCCCCAGGACCCGCGTGGCCACCTCGAAACCCTCCTCAGCCGCGGGTTCGACCGTGGCCAGCGCCGTGTACAGCCGTTCCCGCAGCGTCCGGAACTGGAGGGTGTCGAAGAGCTGGTGGACGGCTTCACGGTCCCACGGGCGCAGCCGCAGGTCGGCGGGGGAGAGCTCCAGCGGCACGTCACGGGCGAGCTCGGTCAGGGTCCGGTTGCGGATCACGCTGGCAAGGTGCGCGCGCAGCGATCCGCCCACCTTGCCGCCGACTTCGTCCGCCCGGTCGACGAGTTCGGCCAGCGAGCCGAACTGCTGAATCCACTTGGTGGCGGTCTTCTCCCCTACGCCGGGTACCGACGGCAGGTTGTCCGACGGGTCGCCGCGCAACGCGGCGAAGTCCGGGTACTGCACCGGGGTGAGCCCGTACTTGGCCTCGACCTCCGCCGGGGTGAACCGGGTCATGTCGCTGATTCCGCGCCGGGTCATCAGTACCGTCACCTGGTCGGTGACAAGCTGCAGCGCGTCACGGTCACCGGTGACAACCAACACCCGCATGCCCACGGCCGCGCCCTCAGCCGCGAGTGTCGCGATGACGTCGTCGGCCTCGTAGCCAGCGGCGCTGACCCCGGTCACGGCAAGTGCGTCGCACACCTGCTGGATCAGGCTCACCTGCCCGACGAAGTCCTCGGGGGCCTCGGCACGCCCGGCCTTGTACTCCTCGTACTGCAGGTGCCGGAACGTGGGCGTCGGCAGGTCCCAGGCCACCGCCACATGGGTGGGGCGCTCGTCGCGCAGCACATTGATCAACATTGACGTGAACCCGTAGACCGCGTTGGTCGGCTGCCCCGTCGTGGTGGCGAAATTCTCGACCGGGAGCGCGAAGAACGCCCGGTAGGCCAGGGAGTGGCCGTCGAGCAGGAGCAGCCGCGGCTCACCGTCGTCGAGCACGGGCCGGGCTGCGGCCGGCGCCGGCCGAGCAGCCGAACGCGCGGAGCCGCGGGTTGTCGGGTTGTCGGGGCTCGCGGTTGTGGCGGACACGACACGAGTCTATGGACAGCCTCCGACAGGGGAGCCATGGCGCGAGGCGCCGCCCGGTCGGCGCGAGCCGGACAGACGGCTGCGGCACCGGAGCGGGATCTCGTATCCGGTGCCACCGGGTATCGGTGTGTCCCGGCCGGGACGGTAACGGGTGTCCCCACGCGGATTCGCGGCAGCCGGGTACCTGCCACCGCCGATATCCGGCTGATGCTGTCCGGATGACCACTATTCAGCTGACCGCACGGCCACCGGCCGGCTTCCGAGTACGCGATCACAGTACTTCCCGCGCGTCCGGATGCCACGGTGGTCAGTACGCCCGCGGGCCGTATTCGATCACAAAGACGGATGTGTGAACGTGTCACCGGTCACGTCGCGAAGAAGGGCGGGAACACTGGGGGAAGGCCACGGGGAAGACAGTGAGCGAGAACTGGCCAAGCCGTCCGCCCGGTGCATTGACGTGGCCATCGGTTACGCCTTAGCGTCTTGCCGGTGGGGCCCGGGGCGGACGAGTAGATAACGTCCATGCACGGGGAAGGTGTGGACGGCACCAAAGACCGTTCCGGGTTTCACTTATTCATCTACAGCTTTATGTGCCGCTGGGTACACGGTTCGATCCCGCGTCCCCCGGCCGCGCGCGATACCGGCCACTCAGACAACGTCTTCGCCCAGATAAGCCCGCCGAACGCGGTCGTCCGCGCGCAGCAGGCCCGCCGGACCGTCCAACACCATCCGGCCTGTCTCCAGCACATAGCCGCGATCCGCGACCGTCAGGGCCTGATGGACGTTCTGCTCCACCAGGAGCATGGACACGCCGGTACTGTTGATCTCACTGATGACCGCGAAGATCGTGGCGACGACCAACGGCGCGAGCCCCATGGACGGCTCGTCCAACAGCAGCACGCGAGGCCGCGCCATGAGCGCCCGGCCGATGGCCAGCATCTGCTGCTCGCCGCCGGAAAGGCTTCCCGCGGCCTGCCCGCGGCGCTCGGCCAGCCGCGGAAACATCGTGAACACCCGGTCGATGTCCCCACGCACCCAGCGGCGATCCCGGTAGGCGCCCATCAACAGGTTCTCCTGGACGGACATGACCGGGAACACCCCGCGGCCTTCCGGCACATGACTGACGCCACGCGCGACGATCTCGTGCGCCGGCAGGCCCGAAAGCCGCTCACCGTCCAGCGACACCTCCCCCGACGCCGGGCGCAACAGCCCCGACACCGTTCGCAGCGTCGTGGTCTTACCCGCGCCGTTCGCCCCCAGCAGGGCCACCACCTCGCCGGTCTCGACCCGCAGGCTCACCCCACGCAGCGCGGTCACCGAGCCGTAGCGGACCTCCACGCCGGTGAGCTCGAGCGCCATCAGCAGCCGCCGCGCGCATCAGCAATACCGTCCGGGATGCCGTCGATGCCGTCCGGGATGCCGCTCGTGTCGCTGCCGCTGTCGGCGGGGGCAGCCGCGGCCGTGCCCAGGTACGCCTCACGCACCGCCGGGGCCCGCTGGACCCGGGCCGGCGGGCCGCTGGCGATGACCCGGCCGAAATTGAGCACGACCACGTCCGCGGCCACGCTCATCACCAGGCCCATGTCATGTTCGATCAGCATCACGGAGATCCCGTCCGCGGCGATCCGCCGCAGCAGCCCGGCCAGTTCGTTCTTCTCGGCCGTGTTCGCGCCGGCCGCCGGTTCGTCCACCAGCAGCAGGCACGGGCCGCTGCCCAGCGCCCGCGCGATCTCGAGGCGACGCTGCTCCCCGTAGGCGAGCGTGGCGGCCGGGACGTGCGCGCGGTGGGCCAGACCGACGAAGGCGAGCAGTTCCATGGCCCGCCGCACGCCGCGAGCCTCGGCGTGCCGGACGCCAGAGGTGGCGAGCATCACCCGCAGTGCCGCCGGGCGCTCCCGTCCCTCCACTCCGATCTGGACGTTGGCGAGCGCGCTCAGCCCGCCGAACAGCCGGGTGTGCTGGAACGTCCGGGCCAGCCCGAGCCTGTTGATCATATGGGGCCGGCGGCCGAGCAGGTTGGTGGGAGATCCGTCACGCCCCCACAGCGTGACACCGCCGCTCTGCGGACGGTAGACGCCCGTCAGGCAGTTGAACAGCGATGTCTTGCCCGCGCCGTTCGGACCGATCACCGCGAGGATCTGGCCGCGTTCATGGCGTAGCGACACCCCATCCAGGCTGGTGACTCCCCCGAAGCGGAGCACGAGTTCGCGCACGTCGAGCACCAGACCAGCGCTGCCGCCATCGGCGCTGGGAGCCCCGATCGGCATGTCGTTCATCCGGCCTGCCCACCGACCGGGAGCGCTCCCCCGACGCCCGGGACACCCGCGTCGTCGGAGTCGGGGAGCGCCACGCCGACCCGCTCACGTCGCCGTGGCGGGAGCAGGCCCTGCGGCCGGAAGATCATCATAATGACCACGATCATCCCGAAATAGATGTACCGATCGGTCGGGGGCACCACATCGCGCAGGAAGAACGCCAGCCCCTGGAGGACCACAGCACCGAGCACCACGCCAAACCGGGAGCCCATCCCGCCGAAAATCACGATGGTGAGGACCAGGATCGACGCCTGCAAGCTGAAGGTCTGCGGGTTGAAGAACTGCTTGGTCGCGAAGAGCACACCCGCGAAACCCGAAACAGACGCGCCGATCGAGAACGCGAGCAGCTTCATCCGTACCGTCGCGACGCCCGAGATCTCGGCCGCGAACTCGTCCTCCCGGATTGCCGCCCAGGCCCGGCCGACGCGCGACCGTTCCAGCCGGCCGAACACCACGATCACCGCAGTGATGATGGCGAGCAGGAGGTAGTAGTACGGCAGTGGCGCCAGGCCCCAGGCATAGTGGAACTTCCCGACGTCCAAGGATAGCGGTGGCACGCCGAACACTCCGCGCGAGCCGCCCGTGACACCGTCGAGGTTGTTCGCGAGCAGCTGGATGATCTCGCCGAACCCCAACGTCACGATGGCCAGATAATCCCCGCGCAGCCGCAGCGTGGGCCCGCCGAGAGCCACCCCGGCGACCATCGCCGCGACCACCGCGATCGGGACCACGACGAACGGGTTGAGAATGACCGGCGAGTGCCAGGGCATGGCTGTCCGGGACGTGCAGTAGGCGGTCGTGTAGGCCCCGATCGCAAAGAACGCGATATAGCCGAGGTCGAGCAGGCCGGCGTAGCCGACCACCACGTTCAGGCCCAGCGCGAGCAGGGCGTAGATCCCGACGTCGGTGACGAGGGACTGAGCGGCCGCTGTGGACAGGCCCAGCGGCACGATGAGGGCTATACCGAGCATGCCCGCGCTTACCGCTGCCCTCCCTCGGGCGGATGCCGCGAAGCCGCCGAAACCGCCGAAGCCGCCGAGGGTGCCGGCCCATGCGGTCAGCCGCTGCGGCACGCCCAGGCCGGCTGGGCGCCCGCGGCCGCCCGCGCGCCGGCGCCCAGCCC
>NZ_CAKJTR010000199.1:0-8341 GCF_917627355.1 Protofrankia sp. Cj3
CGGCTCGGCCAGCGGTGGCGGCGGTGGTAGCGGCGGTGGCGTCCGGCCCGCCGCGGGCACGGTCGCGCCCGCGGCGGGCCGGACGCGGGTCGCGCGCAAGGAACTCAACCGGCTGGAGCGCGCGCTGGAGCGGCTGGGACGTCAGGAGACCGCTCTGCACGCGGCGCTTGCGGAGGCGGCTGCCGACCATGAGCGTCTACTCGCGCTCGACGCCGACCTGCGCGCGGTAGTCGCGGAAAAGGCTCGGACCGAGGATGCCTGGCTCGCTCTCGCGACCGACCTCGAGGATGCCTGACCCGCTTCATCCGGACAGCGCCTTCAGCCAACCCGTTTCGCGCATCAACGAGGTACGCGTCAACCAGGTAAGAGGCTCCGGCAACAGGGATTCGGTTTGGCCGGCGACGCAGCCGGGGCGCGCGTCTGAACGCGCCCCGCCGAAATGACGCTTCCGAACACGCTCAGGACGTTGGCTGGACTTCTTTTGCCCGGATGCGTTCGGGAACTGGCCAACGGACATCATGGACGATTCGCAGCGTTTCCAACAGCTTGATCAGATAGGCGCTGGTGTCCAGTTGCCAGGGCTTGACCCCGTGGCGGGCCAGGGTTGGTTCGGCATGATGCAGGTTGTGCCAGGACTCGCCCATCGAAAGGAAGGCGAGCGGCCAGACATTTCCGGAACGGTCCCGCGATATGTACGGGTGCTTGCCGACGACATGACAGATGCTGTTGGTCGACCATGTCACGTGGTGCAGCAGGGCCACCCGGACCAGGCTCGCCCAGAAGAACGCCTGCAGCGCGGCTTCGAACGAGCCTCGCCACAGCCCGCCGATGAGCGCGGGCGCGGCGAGGCTCACCGCGGCGCAGAGCGCGAACATCCGGCTGACCCGGACCATGTCAGCGTCGTTGAGCAGGTCCGGAGCGTATCGGCGCTGGTCGGTCTGCTCGACGTCGAACAGCCAGCCGATGTGAGCGTGCCACAGGCCCTTGGCCACTGCCCGGGTGCCGGTGCCATAGCGCCACGGTGAGTGCGGGTCACCCTCCTTGTCGCTGAAGGCGTGGTGGCGCCGGTGGTCGGCGACCCAGCGGATCACCGGTCCCTCGATCGCCATGTTGCCGGCGATGGCGAGCGCGACACGTACGGGCCTGGAGGTCTTGAAGCCGCGGTGTGTGAAGTAGCGGTGGAAACCAATGGTCACACCATGGCCGGTGATCATATACATGGTCGCGGCCAGGAGCACGTCCTGCCAGCTGATCCACCGATTCCACAGCAGGGGTACCGCCGCGGCCAGCGCCGTCAGGGGAAGCACGATGATCGTGGCCAGCGTGATCTGTTCACCGCGGGCCTTGAGCGATGAACGCGGCGCGACGGTGTGGCGGGGCGGGGCGGTCACCCCAGGTGCCGCGCGGGCCGTGACGCCCGTCGCGTTCACTGTGTCTGTAGTGGTCATGAGACAATCCCCGCCCATCGGTCGTGTTCGTTGCCACGACGGCTTCCGTTGGGTCACGGTAGCTTGTTGCGGCAGTGTGTGGTGCTCGCCACGGGGAACATCCGTGCAAACAATCCGTGCGGCCGGGCTGACCGTCATGAGCCGGACACCCGCCGGCGTGATTGTGTGATCTTTGGCGGATTGGGTTCGTGCTGGTATACTGCGATCGATTTTCCTCGATCCGCCGTGGTGTAATCGGCAGCACAGGAGATTTTGGTTCTTCTAGTCCACGTTCGAGTCGTGGCGGCGGAGCGAGAGGTTCGACCGATGGCTACCAGCGTGACGTGCGGTCGGTTTATCCTTGTTGGGCTGTTTGTCGTCGCCCGAATTGTTCTTCCTGCCCATGATGGCGGCCGGTAAACCGTATCCGGTAAGCCGTGACCCGGTAAGCTCACCGTACACTGACGTTGATGTCCGCGATCACGGGAGCTCGTGTGAGTCAACCACGTCCGGCGGCAGTTGTCGTCCTCGCGGCAGGCGAGGGTAAACGGATGCGTTCCACCATCCCCAAAGTGTTGCAGCGTATTGCGGGCCGATCCCTGCTTGAGCACGTCCTCGCCGCGGTGGCTCCGCTCGACGCGCGGCGGCAGCTCGTGGTGGTCGGGCACGCGCGGGAACAGGTGATCGCGGCGGTCGCCGGACGAGCCCCGGCCGTGTCGCCGGTCGTGCAGGACGACCAGCGTGGCACCGGGCACGCGGTCCGGGCCGCGCTGCGGGCGGTGGCGGGTATCCAGCCGGATGAGCTGGTGGTCGTGGTCCCCGGGGACACCCCGCTGTTGACCGGCGCGACGATGGTGGCGCTGCTGGCCGAGCATGTCCGCGCGGACGCGTCGGCAACCGTGCTGACCGCCGAGCTTTCCGATCCGACCGGCTACGGCCGGGTGATTCGTGGACCGTCGGGTGACGTCCGGGCGATTGTCGAGCAGTCGGACGCGGACCCCGTCACCGCGGCCATCCGCGAGATCAATACCGGCGTGTACGTGTTCACGGCGGGTCCGTTGGTCGAGGCGCTGACATCCCTGACAACTGACAATGCCCAGGGTGAGGAATATCTGACCGACGTGATCGGGGTGCTTTTCGCACGCCGGCAGGCCGTGGCCGCCTGTCCGCTCGACGATCCGGGCGAGGCGTTCGGCGTGAACGACCGGGTCCAGCTCGCCGCGGCCGGAATCACCATGCGGGACAGAATTGTCACCGCGGCGATGCGGGCGGGCACCACGGTGGTGGATCCGTCCACCACCTGGATCGACGTCGATGTCGTCCTGGAGGCGGACACGACGCTGCTGCCGAACACGTTCCTGCACGGCAGCACCCGGGTGGCCGCCGCGGCCGTGGTCGGTCCGGACTGCACCCTGACCGACACGGTGGTCGGGGCTGGGGCCACCGTCAGCCGTACCACCGCGGCCGATTCAGTGATCGGGCCGGATTGCGTTGTCGGTCCGTACACGCACCTGCGCCCGGGAACGCACATCGGGCACGGGGTTAAGCTGGGTGCCTTTGTGGAGACCAAGTCAGCCCAGGTCGCTGACGGTGCGAAAGTGCCTCATCTGGCTTACGTCGGCGACGCGGTGATCGGCGAACGTAGCAATATCGGGTGTGGGACGATCTTCGCTAACTACGATGGCATTGCCAAGCACCGTACGGTGATCGGTATGGATGTCAAGATCGGTAGTGACACCGTGCTGGTCGCGCCGGTGCGGGTGGGAGACGGTGCGTACACGGGTGCCGGTTCGATTATCACGGAGGATGTGCGACCGGGAGCGCTGGCCGTTCGGGAGGGCCGGCAGCGCACGATCGAGGGATGGGTGCAACGGCGCCGGCCGGGAACCGCGGCGGCTCGGGCCGCAACGGGCGATGTGGCTGGTGAACCCGGCCGGACGGGCACCTCCGCCAGCATTGCTGGCATGACCGGTGGGGGCCGGCTGTAGATACCTAGCGGATGCCGATGGGAACCGATCGTAATCGAATGGACCAGGTTGGAGAATCCTGATGGGCTACCAGACCGAGAACCGGCGCAACCTGATGCTTTTCGGTGGTCGGGCACATCCTGAACTGGTGGCCGAGGTGGCCGGCGCGCTTGACGTCGTGCCGGTGCCCACCAGCGCCTATGAGTTCTCCAACGGAGAGATCTTCGTAAGGTTCGAGGAGTCGGTTCGCGGGTGTGACGCCTTCGTGCTGCAGTGTCACTCCGCGCCGGTGAACACCTGGCTGATGGAGCAGCTCATCATGGTGGACGCGCTCAAGCGCGCAAACGCCAAACGCATCACCGTGGTGGCCCCCTTCTACCCGTACGCCCGGCAGGACAAGAAGCACCGCGGCCGGGAGCCGATCTCGGCCCGGCTGATCGCGGATCTGTTCAAGACCGCCGGTGCGCACCGGCTGATGTCGGTCGATCTACACACCGCCCAGATCCAGGGGTTCTTCGACGGGCCGGTTGACCATCTCTTCGCGTTGCCGTTGCTCACCGACTACATCGAGAGCAAGCTCGACACCTCCGCTGTAACGGTGGTGGCCCCGGACGCCGGCCGCGTCCGCGTTGCCGAGCGCTGGACCGACCGGCTCGGCTGCCCGCTCGCCATCATCCACAAACGACGCGACCCGGATGTACCGAACCAGGTCAAGATGTTCGACGTGGTCGGAGAGGTCAGGGGCCGGACCTGTGTCATCGTCGACGACATGATCGATACTGCGGGCACCATCACCAAGGCGGCCGAGGCGCTGAGCGAGAACGGCGCAACCGAGGTGATCGCCGCCGCGACCCACGGCGTGCTTTCCGGGCCCGCCGTCGACCGCCTGAAGAACTCCGACATCAGTGAGGTCGTGCTCACCAACACGTTGCCGCTGCGCAGCGAGGCCCGCATTGACAAAATCACAGAATTGTCGATCGCGCCGCTGTTGGCTGCCGCGATCAGGGCCGTCTTTGAGGACGGATCGGTGACTGAGCTCTTCGGCGGGGACGCATGACCGCCGGATCAGCTGTGTATCCGCCTGCCTGACCGCGAGTGTCCGTGTTCACTGTTCCGGCGCTGCCCGTGCCGCCCGTGCCGCCCGTGCGGACACGAGCGGCGCGGGCGGCATCGGCCCCGGTGACTGTGCGATGAGCGGTTTTCCTGTTCTGTCCGGAGCCTTCATCGGTGTTCTCTCCATGGCGGCGACAGCCATGTGGATCGTGCTGTTCCGTATCCACCGGAAGTCGCCGCGAGCGCCCAGGGCCGTGGTTTGTCTCATGGCGGTGCTGCTCACGATCACGGTGGCGGCTGACGCGGTCAACGCCTACTTCAGCTACCTCCCCCGGCTCGGGGATGTGATCGGAGCGGCCACGGAGGGGGGCTCCGACCCACATCTGAGGACCACGGACCTGCGCCCTTCGACGACGTCAGCCACCGTGCGTTCGCATCCGCACGGAGCGGTTCTGGCCCTCCCAGTCCCCGACAGGGGCAGCGGATTCGGGGCGACGACCGCACTCGTCTATCTTCCACCGCAGTACTTCGACCGGTCACAACGGCGCTTTCCGGTGCTTTACCTCATCCACGGGTCACCTGGGATCCCAGCTGACTGGTTGCGGGGTGGGCAGGCGGCCGATGCCGGTGACCGGGTCGCGGTCACCGGCCATCCGGTGATCATAGTGATGCCGCGCATGAGCCATGGCTGGCTTGACGACCCCGAGTGCGTTGACGGCATCGGTGAGCGCGTCGAGACCCACCTGCTGCGTGATGTCGTACCGGCGGTCGAGGCGACGCTGCGGATCGAGCCCGGATGGACCAACCGGGGCATCGCCGGGATGTCCGCCGGCGGTTACTGCGCGCTTAATCTTGGGCTGCGGAACAGATCCATGTTCGGGTCGATCATAGACATGTCCGGGCTGACTCGCCCGACCCACACCGGCGGCCTGAGGCCGTTGTTCGGGGCCGGTCCGCAGGCGCCGGCCGCCGCGCTGGCGAACAGCCCGGATCTCTACATCGATGGCCTCGGTCCGGGCCCGCGGCCGCAGGTCTGGCTTGACGTGGGACGTCATGACCGCAAGGTCGCGGGCGCCATGAGGCACATGCACGATCTTCTCGACGCGGACGGCTACCCGGTGCAGCTGCACGTGCGGCCAGGAGTACACACGTTCACCGTCTGGCGGCCGGCGTTGCGGGACGCGCTTTCCTGGTTCGCGGCTGACGTCGCGCGGGTGTCCGCCGCGTAGCGACCCGCGGGCAGAGGGGATCCGCGCTGGGCACGGCGGCCGGCACCTCGCGCCATCGGTCCCGGGCACTGGGTCGGTGGTCTCAGTGGTCAGTGGTCAGTGCGGACCGTGCCGCTGCCAACGCTGGTGGCGGGCGCGGCGCCGCGCAGGAAGCGGGCCGGGCTGCCGACCCAGACCTCGGCCGCGGGCACATCGGTGAGTACGACCGTGCCCATGCCGACCGTTGACCACGGGCCGACCGAGAGGTTCTCCCGGACCAGCGCGCCCGCGCCGACGTAGGCGCCCGCACCCACGCGCACCCCGCCGGCCAGCGAGACCGACGCGCAGATCGTCGCGAAGTCCTCCACGACGTCGTCATGGGTGAGCACCGAGTTCGGCATGATCGCCACGTGGTTACCAATCGTGACAGCGGTGGTCATGGTGATGCCACCCAGCAGGATCGATCCGTGACCAACCGTGCAGGACGGTGGTACATGG
This sequence comes from Protofrankia sp. Cj3, assembly GCF_917627355.1. NCBI lineage: Bacteria > Bacillati > Actinomycetota > Actinomycetes > Frankiales > Frankiaceae > Protofrankia > Protofrankia sp. Cj3. The sequence continues at coordinate 6,154 of NZ_CAKJTR010000199.1, forward strand.
ACCCCAGGATGGACGACGGTGGCGAAGCGCTCCGCGCCGATGCCAGCCGCGGCCAGCCGGGCGGCGAGCCGCGCTCGTACCGCGCCGGAACCGGGGCAGAGCAGCACCAGCGCGTCCGGCATGCTGGTGATGACCTCGGTGCCACCGAGCACGGGCAGACCGTCCAGCACACAGCCCCAGCGGGCCGGGTTGTCGTCGGTGAAGCCGAGCAGCCGATGGCTGTCCGCGGCGTGCACGGCCTGCGCCGTCTCACGGGCGAGCCCGCCCGCACCGACCAACAGCAGCGGCTGACGTGCGCGATCTGTCACGGGACCTGTTATAGCTCGTACCGATGCGAGGCTGACCCACCGGAGGGCGGGTCAGCCCTGCCGCGTCCCGTCCGGTACTGTGAAGGACCGCGCTGTTCCGGCAGGCGCTTCCCGCTTGTTTCGCGCCGCGCCGTTGTTCCCCAGCCTGTAGGAGGATGAGTACCGCCATGTCCGAGGTCCGCATTGCCGCGGAGCCGCGTACCGAGTTCGGCAAGGGCGGGGCTCGTCGTACCCGCAAGGCCGGCAAGGTCCCGGCCGTTCTGTACGGTCACGGTCAACCGCCCCGCCATATCTCGCTGCAGGCCCACGAGCTCCTGCACGCGTTCAAAACCAGTGCCGGCACGAATGTGCTGCTCCGGCTGGAGCTGTCCGACGGGACTCAGCTCGCTCTTCCCAAGGACGTCCAGCGGCATCCGATCAGAGGTAGTTTCGAACACGTCGACCTGGTCATCATCCGTACCGGCGAGCGGGTCACCGTGGAGGTCCCGGTCGTACTGGTCGGTGACGCCCACAGCGACACTCTCGTCGACCAGCAGCTGACCACCGTCTCGGTGCGGGCCGACGCGACTGACATCCCCGGGTCGATCGAGGTCGACATTGCCGGCCTCGAACCCGGCGCGAACATCAATGCTGGTCAGCTCATCCTGCCCGCGGGTTCCATCCTGGACACCGACGCGGGGCAGGTCGTCGTCCAGGGGCTGGCGAAGTTGACGGTCGCCCAGATGGACGCCGAACTCGCCGGGGCCGAGCAGGCAGCCGGCGGCGTGACAGCCGCCGCGGCGGGCGAGAAGACCGACGCCTCGGCCTGATGAGCCCGCTGGTGGTGTCATGACCGGCTTGGGAGCCGATGGCGCGGTTGCCGGGCCATGGCTGGTCGTCGGACTGGGCAATCCCGGTCCGACGTACGCCGGTAACCGGCACAACATCGGCTTCATGGTCCTCGATCTGCTTGCCGAGCGGGTCGGGGACCGTTTTCGGACCCATCGGGCACGCGCCGACGTCATGCAGACGCGGCTTGCCGGGGCCCAGGCGGTGCTTGCCAAGCCACATTCGTTCATGAACGCCTCGGGCGGCCCGGTCGCGGCTCTGCGTGCCTTTTTCAAGGCTGAGGTAGGACGAGTTCTGGTCGTGCACGACGAGCTGGATATCCCTTTCGGAGCTGTCCGGCTCAAGCTCGGCGGCGGCGACAACGGTCATAATGGTCTACGATCCGTTACGGCTTCGCTGGGCTCGCGTGACTACCTGCGAGTTCGGCTCGGTATTGGGCGTCCACCCGGTCGGATGGACCCCGCCGACTTCGTCCTGCGGGACTTTTCCTCGGTCGAGCGCAAGGAACTCGCCGTCGTGGTGGACACCGCGGCGGACGCGGTCGAACAGGTCGTCGCCGAAGGGCTGGCCGCGGCCCAGAATCGTTTTCACTCACTGACCCGGTAGCGGCCCGCTGGCCCGCTGGCCCGCTGGTGACCCGGTCGACGCGCCGCTCTGGTCAGCCCGAGATCCCGGTCTGGACGAAAGCGGGCGACCACGCCTGCGCCACCAGTACCCGAGGGGTACCAGACCCATCAGCGGCCACTCCCCACACATCATTGATCACGCTGTCCTGGTCCGAGGTTCTCGGCAGGCCGTAGGCAACGGTGTTCTGGTCGAACCAGGCAGCCTGGTCATCAACGCTACGGGTCTCGGCGAGCGGTGTCTCGCGCATCGTCGCGAGGTCCAGCACGGTCAGCCGCCACTGCACCAGGCTTCCCTGGGCGCGTTTCTTGAAGGCGATCCGGGTTCCGTCCGGTGACAGGGACGGGCATTCGACGTTGGTCGTCAGGGTGCGCAGCGTCCGCGTCCTGATGCTGCCGACCACAAGATAGGTCTGGCCACCGGTGGAC
>NZ_CAKJTR010000200.1:0-5500 GCF_917627355.1 Protofrankia sp. Cj3
GCCACGGCGCGGGAAGCCGGCGTCGCCGCGGCGGGCGGGACGGGCCGCGGGAGCTCCGGCGCTCCCCGTCCGCCGGAGCCGGTCCGGCAGCCGGTCAGCGTCACGCTCGGCAGGTACAGCGCACTGATTCTCTTCGCGCTGTTCATCGTCATCTTCGGCGCGCTCAAGCCGCACCTGTTCCTGACGGTCAGCACGTTCCGTCTCACCTTCGGTGAAGGCGTGGTGACGGCGGTTCTGGCACTGGCCTTCCTCGTCCCGCTCGCGGCCGGTGTTTTCGACCTGTCGATCGGCGCGATGATGGGGCTGTCGCTCGTCGTGATCAACTGGTTCGCGGCCAACACCGGCGTCCCGATCGCCCTGGTCTGTACCGGCGCTGTGCTGTTGTGCTGCCTGGTCGGTCTGATCAGCGGTTTCCTGGTGGTGCGGTTGCGGGTCAACTCACTGATAGCCACCCTCGGCGTGAGCCAGGTGCTCACCGCTGTGGGGCTGAAGGTCTCCGACAACCGTCAGATCACCGGCGCGTTCTCCGACCGGTTCGCGACGCTTGGCAGCACGAACCTGCTGGGTGTTCCGGTGGTCGTGCTCTACCTGCTGGTACTGGCGGTCATCGGGTGGTTCGTGCTGGAGCACACGCCGGCCGGGCGCTACCTGTTCGCCGTCGGCAGCAGCCCCGATGCCGCGCGGCTGGCCGGCCTGTCGACGGAGCGGCTTGTCTACGGCTCGCTCGTCGCCTCCGGCGCGGTGGCCGGGATCGCCGGCGTCATCTACGCGATGCGGGTCGGCGCCTACACCGCGGACGCCGGTCCGGGCCTGCTGTTCCCCGCGCTGGCGGCGGTGTTCTTCGGGGCGTCGCAGTTCTCCCGGCGGCCCAATGTGTGGGGCACGCTGATCGCTTACTTCGCGCTCGCTTTCGGCGTCAAGGGGCTACAGCTGGCCTTCGGGCCTGGCACCTTCTGGATCCAGCCGCTGTTCCAGGGGGTGGCGCTGCTGATCGCGGTCTCCCTGGCGAGCCGGCAGGTCGCCCAGACGCGGCGCAGCCGGCGGGCACAGGCGGCCACGACCGCGACCGAGCCCGCCGTCACAACCGTGGCCGAGCCGTGACGCGGGCCCAGGCCGGTGTCCGGGGATCTCCTGTGCCCTGGCCGTCGAACTGCCCTGGCCGTCGAACGCCGTGACCGCGGTGATGTCCGCGGGTTTCCCGCAACCAGATCGGAGCAGCTTCGATGAGCAGCACATTGGATGATCAATCGGTATATCCGATCTCGGCGGAAACCGCCCGCCAGCTGGCGCGCCCCCTGTTCGGCCACGTGATCGACGGTGCGGTCGTCCCGTCCCTCGACGGGGCGACGATGGCGGTCATCGACCCCGCGACAGAACGCCACGTCGCCACCGCCGCGGCCGGCTCGGCGGCCGACGCCGAAAGGGCCGCGCGGTCCGCGCGTGCCGCGTTCGACGACGGTCGGTGGCGCTTCCTCCCGCCGCTGGAAAAGGAACGCCGGATGCGCAGGCTCGCCAGCCTCCTGGCGGAGCGGGCCGACGTCTTCGCCGAGATCGACGTGATCGACTCGGGACTGCCGCGTTTCTACGAGGGCTTCATCGTCCAGTTCGCGGTCGACGGTATCGACTACTACGCTGGCTGGCCCTCCAAGATTGCCGGAGCGATCCCGGCGGTACCGTCGGACCTGGTCGTCTACCAGCATCGGGAGCCGATCGGCGCCATCGGCCTGATCACCCCGTGGAACGGGCCGACAGCCGTGTTCGCCGCGGTGGCCGCCGCCATCAGCGCCGGCAACAGCGTCGTGCTGAAGCCGGCCGAGCAGACCCCCATGTCGGCGGTTCTCATGGCGGAGCTGGCGCTCGAGGCGGGAATCCCGCCGGGGGTCTTCAACGTCGTCCAAGGTGTCGGTGAGGTGGTGGGCGCGGCCCTCGTCACCTCCGCCAACATCGACGCCGTGTCGTTCACCGGTTCGGTGGCGACCGGAAGCGCCATCCAGGCCGCTGCCGCCGCACGGGTGAAACGGGTGAGCCTCGAGCTCGGCGGCAAGAGCCCGTTCATCGTCTTCCCCGACGCCGACCTGGAGGCCGCCGCCGCCGCGGCCATGGCCGGGGTGTGGGGCGCGTCCGGGCAGGTGTGCACCGCGGGCAGCCGCCTGTTGGTCCACCGCTCCGTGCACGACACACTGGTAAGCATGATCATTGACGGCTCGCGTGACATCCAGCTCGGCTCGGGTTTCGACCCCAGCAGCCAGCTGGGGCCGCTGGTGTCCGCCGAGCAGCTGGAGCGGGTGCGGCGTTACGTCGGCTACGGCCGGGACGAGGGCGCGGAGCTGGTGCTCGGCGGTGAGCGCCATGGCGACGTCGGCTACTTCCACCAGCCAACGGTGTTCACATCCGTGCGCAACGACATGCGGATCGCCCGCGAGGAGATCTTCGGGCCGGTGATGTCCGTGCTGGAGTTCGGCTCGGAGGAGGAGGCCATCGCCATCGCCAACGACACCGAGTACGGGCTGGCGGCCGGTGTGTGGACGAACGATCTGGGCCTGGCACACCGCACGAGCAGAGCATTACGGGCCGGAACGGTGTGGGTGAACACCTACCAGATGGTCTACCCGACGGTGCCCTACGGCGGCGTGAAGAACTCCGGGCACGGCCGCAGCCTGGGCGCGGCCTCGCTCGACGATTTCACCGAGATCAAGAGTGTGTGGATGAAGGTGGGGGGCTGACGCGCCAGCGCGGCGGCGGGCGCGGCTACCACAACCAGCTGCGACGCGAAGCGGACGGCTGGAAAATCAGCAGGCTTCTCCTCGAGATTCGCTGGGGCGAGCGCCGGGTGGATGCCACCGGCTACCTTGCCGAGGTCGGCGGGCCCGGCCCTCAGGTGTGTCCCCGGTGACACGGCCGGCCCCGGACGCGGGGACGGCACGGTGAGAACCCACGCGGCGGTGCTGTGGCCGGGGGAGCCGACGCTGACAACGACGACCCTCGACGGCGCGCTGCCGGCGGTGCGTGACCTCACCCATGGCTGCATGGCGAACACCGTTGTCATGACCATGGCCGCCGGTGACGGCCGGTTGCTGGAGTCCGCGCTGTCCCTCGTCGGTAGCCGGGGCACAGCGGTCATCGTCAACGTCCATCCCGCGGAGGGGACCGCTGCCACCTGAGGCCGACATCCGTTGCGTGGCGGCCGGGGCGGAACGGATGTCTGGGGCAGTCTGGCCCGTCAGTCTGGCCCGTCAGCCGGAGCGGTATAGGGGACGACTGCCTGGCCGCCGTCGACGGCGAGCAGCGCGCCGGAGGTGAAACTCGACGCGGGCCCGGCGAAGTACAGGGCCGCACCGACGATCTCGCGCGGGTCGCCGCCCCGGCCCAGGGGGAAGCGTCCGGCCATCGCCTCGAAGGCCGGGATGTCCCAGGTCCTGCTGATGTCGGTGAAGAACGGCCCTGCCATGATCGTGTTGACCCGGACCGTCGGCCCGAAGGCCTGGGCGAAGCCGGCGGTCAGGGTGTTCAGGCCCGCCTTGGCCGCCGCGTAGGGGAGGTCGCCCGGCGTCGGGCGCACCGCCGCGACACTGCTGATGTTGATGATCGAACCGCCGCCGGCGCGGGCCATGCGGGCACCGGCGAGCGCGGTGAGCCGAAACGGCCCCTTGAGGTTGACCCCGATGACCTTGTCGAACAGCTCCTCGGTCACCTCGTCCAGGCTCGGGTAGCGCGGGGCGATACCGGCGTTGTTGACCAGGATGTCGAGCCGGCCGAACTCGTCGTAGACGGCGTCCACCAAGCGGGTGAGGCCGGCCCAGTCGCCGACGTGCGCGGGGTAGGGCAACGCCCTGCGGCCGGTGGCGCGGCGGACCTCCGCGGCGAGTTCCGCGCAGCCGGCGGCCTTCCGGCTTGTGATCACGACGTCCGCGCCGGCCGCGGCGAACGCGAGCACCATCTCCCGGCCGAGGCCGCGGCTCCCGCCTGTCACGAGTGCCACCTTGCCCTGGAGCGGGCTGCCATGCCCGGGGTCATCGTACTGGCGCATCTGTGCTCCCGCCACGGTGGGATCCGCCGATGGTCAACGTGGGATGTCCCGCCAGGGCCTGCCCCGGTCGGTCCGCGGCTCGCCCGGCAGCCCGAGGATCCGCTCGGCGATGATGTTGCGCTGGATCTCGTCCGAACCACCCGCGATCCGGTAGCCCGGAGCGCCCAGGACATGGGAGCTCCAGCAGAACGTGCCCCACTCACCGGTGTCCGCCGTCAGGCGCGGGCCGAGCAGCAGAGCGGCCGTCCGCGACGCCGATTCCATGCCCGCCACCCAGCGCAGCTTGCGCAGGGAGCCCGCCGCCCCCGGCGCCCGGCCGGCCTGCCGGGCCTGTTCATCCCGCTGGGCCGACACCCGGGCGAGCCGTTCGTTGATGAACACGTCGGCGAGCTGCTGGCGGACCAGCGGATCGCCCGCCCGACCCAGCCACCGGGCCAGCGCCACGAGTTCCCGGAAGCCCCCGCCGACCTGGCTCGGCGCGCTGCTGGCCTCGCGCTCGAACCCGAGCGTCGTCAGGGCCGTCCGCCAGCCCCCGCCCACCTCCCCGAGACGCAGGGAGTCGGGAACCCGGACGTCGTCGAGGAAGACCTCGTTGAACGACGAACCGCCCGACATCTGGCGCAGCGGTCGGATGGTCACTCCGGGAGAGCCCAGTGCGATCATGAAGGCGGTGAGGCCCGCGTGTTTCGCGGCATCCGGGTCGGTCCGCGCGATGAGCATGCCCCAGTCGGCGAACTGGGCACCCGAGCTCCAGACCTTCTGCCCGTTGACCACCCAGGCGTCACCGTCGCGAACCGCGCGGGTGGCCAGGGCGGCGAGGTCGGAACCAGCGCCCGGCTCGGAGAACAGCTGGCAGCACAGCTCCTCGGCGCGCAGGAACCGCCGCACCAGGAGAGCGCGCTGGCCGGGGGTGCCGACGAGCTCGATCGTTGGGGCGATCAGGTGCAGCGTCACCGTCAGCAGCTCGTGCCCCGGCGGAGTCTCGACGTGTGCCTCCTCGTGGGCGAACACCTCGGCGAACTCGGGCCCGAGCCCGCCGCCGCCGTACTCGGGAGCCCAGGTGATCGCGCCGAAGCCGGCGTCGAACTTCTGCCGCTGCCAGGCAGCCGCCCGGTCGATCAGCGCCTTCTCGTCCGCGAAGGACAGGCTGTGAAAGACCGACACGTCGTCCGGCCCCTGTCCCCAGCCTTCCTGGCGGCCCTCACCTGGGCCGGCCCGCGGGCCCGCGCGGTCGGCGAGCCAGGCACGTACCCTGCCCCGGAAGGCCTCGAGATCCCTGTCCGCAGCTTCCGCGCCCATGGGTCTCCCTCGGGGTTGTCAGATTCGTCACGTCTATATTCGTCATGAGGTTAAGGTCTTTGGATGGCAGGCGCAACGGGGCCTGCGGGGGTTTGTGCCAGGTTCCCCCACAGGCGCCACTGGCACGCGGGCGCGCGGCGCGCTGCCCGGCGGCATCGGGACCGCGGCCAGGAC
>NZ_CAKJTR010000200.1:5665-8500 GCF_917627355.1 Protofrankia sp. Cj3
ACCAGGACCGCAACTACCGGGAAGGGCCGGGGATGATGAACGCCGAGTCTTGGCCGTCAGCGGATTCGCCTGAGCCGGCGGATCCGCCTGAGCTGGCGCCGGTCCGCCCCGGTGAGGAGCTGCCGTGGGAGCGGCTGGCCAGGTACCTGCTGCCACGGCTGGCCGAGCGGGGGCTGGAGGTGACGGGCGACCTGTCGGTGGCGCAGTTCCCGAACGGTTCGGCGAACCTCACCTATCTGCTCTCGTTCGGTCACACCCGTCTGGTGCTGCGCCGGCCCCCGTTCGGCGTGATCGCCCCAGGCGCCCACGACATGCGCCGCGAGCACCGGGTGTTGTCCCGTCTGTGGCAGGAGTACGACCGCGCTCCGCGGGCCTACGTGTTCTGTGCCGACCACGACGTCGTAGGCAGCGACTTCGTGGTCGGCGAGTACCGCGCCGGGGTGGTGGTCTGGGGGGCGCTGCCGCCGTCGCTGCGTGACCTGCCCGACGCGGCTCGCCGCGTCGGTTTCGCCACCGTCGACGCTCTCGCCGACCTGCATCTCGTCGACCCGGCGAGCTGCGGCCTCGACGATCTCGGCCGGCCCGGCGGATACCTCGCGCGCCAGCTGTCGGGATGGCGCCGTCGCTGGGAGCTCGTGGCCACCGCCGAGTTCGACGCACAGATGACCGAAGCGGGCCGCCGCCTGGAGCGCACGCTGCCGGTCTCGCGGGCATCCGTGCTCATACACAACGACTTCAAGATTGACAACTGTCAGTTCGCGCCGGCCGCACCCGACCGGGTGGCATCGGTCTTCGACTGGGACATGGCGACGCTCGGCGACCCGCTCGCGGATGTCGGGATGCTGCTCAACTACTGGCCCGACCCGTCGGACACCGCGGACGACCACGCGCTGCACGTGCCGGGCCTGCGGACGCTGGGCGTGCCCACCCGGGCGGAGGTCACGCGGCGGTACGCGGCGCGCACCGGCGCCGACCTGTCACACATTGCCTGGTATGAGGCGTTCGCCTGCTGGCGGACAGCGGTGATCTGCCAGCAGTTGCACCAACGCTACGTGCGCGGGGAGAGCACGGATGAACGTATGGCCAGCCGCGGGGACGACATCGGGATGCTTGCCCGGCGTGCCCTGCGGATCATGGGGGACGTCACGGGGTGAGCCAGGACAGCCGGGCCACAGCCACTGGCGCTACCGGCCTGTCCGTACTGCCCAGCCCGCCCAGCCCGTCCGCGGGACGGGGCAGGCAAGGAGCTGGGCGGTGCGATTCATCAGGAGCAACTCGGCCTGGCGGTACCCTCTGCTCATGCTGAGCAGCCCCGGTCGAGAGCCGTTGCCTGCGCCCGCTGGAGCGCTGGGCACTCGTCGGCACGCACCGGCCCCGGCGACTCCGCAAGGCTGCATCGCGATCGCGTCGGGTGACGGGGTGATGCGCCGCCTGAAGACATCGGAGACCGTCGCACGGGATGTGGTGCACGACATCATCGCCCGTGGGCTACAGCCTGGTGACGGCCTGCCGTCGGAGGCGGCCATGCTCGAACAGTATTCAGTGAGCCGCGAGTCGTTGCGGGAGGGGCTGCGCCTGCTGGAGGTGCAGGGCCTGCTGTCCATCCGCCGTGGGCCGGGCGGCGGCCCGGTGGTCGGTACCGTCGACCCGTCGAACCTCGGACGCATCTCCACGTTGTATTTCCACCTGGCGGGGGCCACCTACGCCGAACTCTTCGAGGCGTGGGTGCTGGCCGAATGCGTCCTGGCCGACCGGGCCGCCCGCAACCCGGACAGGGACGCGCGGGCCGCCGCGATGGCACCCTACCTCGACGGAGGCGGGGCGTACGAAGAACACGAAGAACACGAGGAGCTGGGGAAGTTCGTCCAGGAGCACGGTGGATTCCACATCGCGATAGCCTCACTGGCCCGCAACCGCGTGCTCGAGCTGAGCATGCAGACCATGGGCCGGATCGTCGCCCACCACGTCGCCCTCACTGACGACCCCCGGGTGATGCGTGACCTGATCGCCGACGATCACCTGAAGCTGGCCCGGGCCATTCTGTCCGGTCATGCCAAGCAGGCCCACAGTCTCATGGAGGAGCACATCCACGGCATCGCACGGTACAGCCGTGAGCGCTTCGGCGACCGGATGGACGACTTCATCGAATGGCGGTGATCACCGCGGCGGTGGGTCGATATCACCCGGCGTGGCTGCTCGGTCTTCGGCCCGCCCGCCACCGGCGAGACCGATTACGCCCGCCGCCTGCTGCCTTTACTCACCCGGGACATGCTGGTGCTGGCCGACCGGGGCTTCGACGCTGCTGCCAGGCGCTACGTAGGGCCGTGGTCACCGCCGTGGAATCGGTTCCTGGCACCGACGGACCGGGCCAGTTTCACCATCGCCCTGGAAGCCAGTCCGACAGACGCTGCCCGCCGCCGAGGGTGTGGTCACCACCGACTCGGACCCGGTCGGCCGGATCGGCCTCGCCGTCCTGGCCGGGCTGCTGCCGCCCCGCCGCCCACGCGTCAGCGTCCGTACGGTCAAATCCTCGCTGTCCCGCTGTAACGTCCCGGCATTGGGGTTAGCCGAAGAGCTGGTCGAGGGTGTCGGCGGTCAGGACACGAACGGTCCAGGTCTGGAGCTGGTCAGTGGAGGCGTTACGCACAGTGGCGAGCAGTGCCTCGGGAAGCGGGCCGAACTTGAGTGTCAGCTGCTGAACGAGGGTCTCGACGCGTCCCTCGACGCGTCCCTCGACGCGTCCCTCGACACGTCCCTCAACGCGTCCCTCAACGCGTCCCTCGACACGTCCCTCAACGCGTCCCTCAACGCGTCCCTCGACACGGCCTTCAGCGC
>NZ_CAKJTR010000201.1:0-1074 GCF_917627355.1 Protofrankia sp. Cj3
TCGCTCGTCGTCGGGACTGATGAATGCCGGAGCATCATCTGGGGAAGGATCCAGAACACGTCGGTGTCATGTGACGAGCGGGCTGGGTCCGACGATCCCGGCCTGCCGGTGCTGCCGCCCCGACAGCTGTCACGCAGATCCGTGGCGCACGGCTGGCTCACCGCGGGAGCCTAATCGATTTCCAGGCATATACGAACACCCTAAGCTGCATTTCCCAGCTCCCCGGCCGCCGGCTGACGGTGTCCCGGCCGCCGGGTGAACCGACACCGATGCTGCCCGTTCCCCATGAGTATCATTGGGAATGCGCGGGCACCGCGGGACAGCGCGTATGAATCACGGTCGCGCCGTCCTCGGTCCGCGCGAGGGTTTCCGGTGTCGGGGCTGATGCGGGAGCGGCGGCGTGGGTAGCGGTGGTACACGGCCACCGCCATCCCTTACCCGCGCCGCCGCTCCCGTCCTTCGGACTGTCTGCCAGTTCACCGTTCTCCGGCAGCCCGCGCGCCTCGGGACTTGCCGCCTTCGCCGATCTGCCGGCGTATAACCAGGGAACCCGCCAGCAAGAAGAAGAGCAGCAGCACGAACGTGTTACGGCGACCACCCGCGGCCCGCGCTGGTCGCCGCCGGTTTTCTTGGAGCTGTCTTCGGCCTGGGCGTATGGCTGGCAGCGGCTACGCTGAGCCACCATGTGGCACGGTAGCTGCCGGTCTCCGCTGCTTCCTGCTCGGTGTCACCGCAGCCGTCACCGCGCGCTCGCGACCCGGTCACCAAGCCATTGGTGATCTTCTAGCCTGTTCCCCGTCGGAGCTCGAGCGTGTCCAGCATCGGGACTGGCTACGAAACCCAGACTCAGAAGCCCGGATGGTACGTTGACTGTCATCGTGACCTTGACAGAACAAGGTCCGTATGGATGTTACGGTAGTAGTCATCGGAGGGTGGGAGCATAACCCGTGAAACCAGATGCCCGGTTCTGAACTTACCCGACGACTGTTCGTTCCGGAGGAACGGTGGGGCTGGGAGTATGTCGATCCCGGCATGAATCTGCACCCCGATCATGATCGGCCGCCAGTATGGCAT
>NZ_CAKJTR010000201.1:1648-3313 GCF_917627355.1 Protofrankia sp. Cj3
CGTCGTGACGCTGAGTGGGAGAGATACCAGTCGGCCACCGCTGGTTGGCGGGCCGCGGTGGAGAGCCACGAGGCGGCCGAGCAGGCACGACGGGCGGAAGCGCCCTTGTTCCATCCGCTCGCGCCTCGGTCGACCGCGAGCCGGATAGATGTCTGCGGCGGCACTCGTGAGGGGTGGACAAGTCTGCTGGCGACCGTCGGCTCTTCGGTTCTATCGTCTGGCGGTGGTATTCTCCTGCTCGACTTCAGCGAGCGGGGTATCGGCGGCGGTCTTGCCCAGCTCGCCACTGCGGCTGGTTTCCCGGTTACCGGTGATGATCTTCCTGCTGATACAGGCCGGCTCGGGCTTCTGCGGGACATCGGCCCTGAGGACGTTGCCGAACTCCTCGCGAATGCCGTTGACACGCTCCGCCCGGGGAACGATAACCCGGCAATTCGGCTTCTCGACGCCGAGATACTCACGACCATCACCACCAGGCTGGACCCGCCGCTTACCTTCATCCGGCTTGCCGCGGGCCTGCGGGTGCTGCAGGGCCGTGACCAGCTGGACGGCCCTGATGCCCTTTCACCCGGGGAAAGGGACGCCATCGCCAGCCGACTGGATGCCCTGGGCGGCAGCGAACGAATTCAACAGGCAATCTATTACCTGAGGGCTTGTCTGGAACGGCTCGCAGAGGGGGACGAGACCGCGGCGGTGGGCACAGCGCCATCGTGGTGGCCGCTATCCGGGCTCCGCGTCATGGAGACGTCGAGCCGTGACACTTCCGCCGCTCGTAAGGAGCTCATCGATCAGGTGCTGTTCCAGATCGTGCTGCACCGGCTCCGGCGCCGCCGGGACGATGTTTCCCGGGACATGCTGGTGGTTGCCGGAGGGGACCGGATGGGTCTACCCGCGCTGGAAAGCATGGCCAGACATGCCGCCAATGCCGGCATTCGTCTTGTCAACCTGTTCGAACATCTGGCGGAAGACGCGGCGCGCCTGATCGGTACTGGTGACAGCGCCACGCTTATCATGCAGCTCGGAAACGCAAGGGAGGCCGAGGCCGCTGCCGAGTTCGTCGGTCGCGGGCACAAGTTCGTCTTCTCCCAGATTACCCGGCAGGTTGGCAGCAGCCTCACCACAGGGACGTCAAGCAGCGCGGGTGGGAGCGTTTCAGTTTCTGAAACCGAAGGCAGAAGCGGTTCGCGAGGCAAGGGCGGGAGATCGGGTGGTTGGAACCGCTCGGTTTCGGTCTCCCAGTCAGCGTTCTGGGAGGATACCGAGAGCCTGTCGGTCACCGACTCCCAGCAAGACGGTTCGATCATGCAACGGGTCTACGAATTCAGTGTTGAGCCGACACAGATCCAACAGCTCCCACCGACCGCTTTTATGCTGGTCGACTCGTCGCTGGGCGAGCGCCGTGCCGCACTCGGCGACTGCAACCCTGGAATTGTTCTCCTACCCAGGGTCGCGTCCAGCGCTCGCCCAGCGGTACCGTCAGCTTCCCGGCGACCAGCAGTCCTGCCCATGATCACTGGGCAGTCCGTTCCACCGGGCCTGACGGCAGGTGATGCTGGCGATCAGCCCGAGGCGATCAATCTGGGGCTGCCGTGGGAGCCGGATAACGGGTAGCGGTGCTTTTCCGACCGAACCCTGCTACAGTGACTCAAATCATACGGTCAGGCT
>NZ_CAKJTR010000201.1:3774-8707 GCF_917627355.1 Protofrankia sp. Cj3
TGCTGGAGTCGTGATACTGCTCGCTGTCGTCTTCGGCATCGCCTTTTACTTTATTCCGACAATTATCGCCGTGGTGCGCAAGCGGCAGGTCGCTTCGGTCTTCGTGATCAATCTTTTCCTCGGCTGGACGCTGGTGGGCTGGGTCGTCGCCATTGCCCTCGCCGTGAGCAGCGGTGGCACCCCGGTACAGGTGAACGTCAATCAGTCGGCGCCGGGTGGGTACATGCCACCAGGTGGCTGGCAGGATCCAAACGCATACCCACCCGCACAGCAGCAGCTTCCTCCGTCGGACGGCTGGCAGGCCCCGCAGGCAGGCTGGCAGGCGCAACAGCAACAACCGTGGGCGTCGCCATCGGCGGATCCCCGCGAGCAGAACCCGCCCTATGGCGGCCGACAGTGACAGTCAGGCGTGACGGAAACCAGAGCCGATGTTCTGGCCATCCCGGGCAGCTGGACTTCTCGAAAAGCTAGATCTCCCGGGAAAGCGGGCCAAAGGGGAAGGTATCCATGACTTCCTCGGGGGCGGCCCTATTCTGGTCTGAGGCCGGAGTGTCGACGGTGAATCTGTCCGGTCCGTACCGGTGTGGTGCCCCGAAGCTGCCAGCCCGGCGCTTCTCCAGGTACTGGGGGTCGCCTTCGCCGTGCTGGTCGGCAGCTGGACCGCTGCTGCTCGCGTAGGCGGGGTCGTTATCACGACCCTCGTGGTCGACCTGGTCCGGATAGCCATAGTCGTCCAGCAGATCTGGGTCGAGATCATCAGGAAAGAGGTTGATATTGTCGACCTCGCCGTGCATCTTTGAGCCGTTGAGGACGACGGGAATCTCCAGATCGCCGACGATATGTTCGACGTAGAACGCACGGTTACCAATGAGCCACAAAGCGAAGCCAGGGTCGAGTCTTGGCAGCATGTCCGAGGCGACGTCGGTAAGGCCGAGCGCCCGCTGGGTTTCCGGGATCTGATCGGATGCCTGCTTGTACAGGATGCGAATCGCCGTTTCGGCGAGCAGGCCTTTGGCCACCTCGACCGAATCCGGCGACGCCGAGAGCAGGTCTGAGATCCGGTGCGCGACGATCGCGTTCGCGCAGCCCCACTGGCGGGCGAGCTTTTGTTGCGCGGACAGCCGTCGGACCAGACCCGCGAAGCGCATCAGTCGCCAGCACTCGTCATAGACGACATAACGCTGCACGCCATCCTGACGCATCAGCGCCGCTTCCATCCAGGCCTGCGCGCAAGTCATGATCAATGCGATCATTTCGTCAGAACCCTGGACCCGTTCGAGGTTGAGCACGGCGATCGGCCGATCGAAGTCCAGCGGGGACGTGGTCGGGCCGTCGAAGAGCCCGCCGAGCGCGCCATGAGTGAGCCTGCGCAGCGTCAGCGTCGCGTCCCGAGAAGAATCCCGCAGTTCGGTAGCGGTTACCGGCAGCCCCGAGCAGTCGGCGTCCGTCGGGTTCGTCATGGCGTCCAGGACGTGCGGCAGCAGCGGGACCGCCTGCCGATCAGTGGAGGCACCGGTGATCTGTCGGGTCACGACATCGAGAGCGAGATCCACGGCGGTGTGCTCCGACGGAGTGAGTGGCACTCCTTTCGCGGTTTCGATCAGTGAGGATAGCAGTGCCGAACGTGCCCGCTTGAGTTCCCGGGCCCAGTCACCGTCCGTCATACCGGGCGGCCGAGGCGGAGCGTCCAACGGGTTGAGCCGGGTTGACAGTCCCGGGCCGATGTAGGTCGGCTCGCAGCCGAGCCGTCGTGCGAGCCTGGTGTACTCCCCTTTGGGATCGCAGGGAACGGCAGCCTGGTAACCGAACGCGGCTCCCCGTGAGATCAGGGTCTTGAGCAGGGAGGACTTGCGTGATCCGACCGAGCCGAACACCGCGAAGTTCGGGTTCTCGATGACCTGTTGGCGGTAGAGCTCGAACACGTCGAAGACAAAGGAGTCACCCGACCAGACATGGCGCCCGATGTACATTCCGGGGGCATTGAGTCCGGCATCCACAACAAACGGGTAGATGCCGGCGATCTGAGCGGTCGTCTCCAGATGGGATGGCAGCCGTAGCCGGTGGAAAAGCCTGCCGGCGTGGGGCCCGGCCAGCCGCGGCGGCTGCTCGCCCCGGCGCAGCGCCGTTCGGGCCCGTCGGATCGCCGCACGTTCGGCTCCCACGGCAGCTCGTTCAGCCCGCGCCGCCGCACGTTCACTCCGGCGTGACTCCTCCTGCTCATACTGGGCTTCTCGGTCCGTTCTGGCTCCGTCTGACCGGTCGACCGTCATGACACCCCTACTGCCAGCGGAAGCGCGGCGACGCTGAACCCCTGGTCTTGTTCGCCTACCAGCCGGACCATCTCCAGCCGACTGCGCGACGCCAAGGTTTCGGCTTCGCCGCACGCGTCGGCCAAGCCGTCCAGATCGTCCGCGGAGACGGTCACGAATCCATGGAAGCGGAATGCGCCGAACCCGGCTATGAGCTCCTGCTCGCGGCGTTCCACTTCGGAGGCTTCCGCCATGTCACGCTGGGTCGTTACCTTGCCAACCTTGTCTCTCATCTGTTGCTCGCCGAGATGAGCCATCCGGCGGCGGTTGACCGCCTTCTCGGCCTTGCGGCCTGGCACCGGCTCGACGACGAGAGAGACTGTCCGCCGGCAGGTTGTTTCCATGAGCAGCGGCGCGAGGAACGCCGCGGGAGATGGGACCCGCGGCCAGCCATTGATCCAATAAGTGGTGTGGAAGCCGGAGTCAGTGCGGTAGTGATCCCAGGCGGCGACCGCGCGTACCGGGCCGGCGATCGCTGGATCGATGCCCGAGGGCAGCCCCGCGAGCCCGCCTGCCCGGTCCGCCGCGGCACCACCGCGTGCGTCGATCATTTCGATCGAGTACGGGTCGTAGGTGGTGCGGATCACCGCGGCCAGAGCGCGCGGTGGCAGCCAGCCGACCGTGTTGATGGATGCCCTGGCCAGCGCGGCCTCCATGGTTCGCAGCTCACCGAGCAGCACAGTACAGGCCGCGTGATCACCGTTCCCGGCGCGCTGGATCGCCCGGCGCACGTCACGTGTGCGTAGCTGGAACGACAGGAAGGTCTCGTGGCGCCGTGCCACCGGGCCGGCCGCGTCGATAACTTCCTGGTACGCCTGGGCTGCCCACGAGCTGTCATGATGCCCTCGCACCCGCCAGTGCCGTTGCAGCTGGTCACCGGAGTCCGGCAGGGTGCGCTCCAGCCACTGGATGCGCGAGAGCCGCCCACCGCCGACGGTCAACCCCGCCAGCAGCT
Source organism: Protofrankia sp. Cj3 (assembly GCF_917627355.1). Lineage (NCBI taxonomy): Bacteria > Bacillati > Actinomycetota > Actinomycetes > Frankiales > Frankiaceae > Protofrankia > Protofrankia sp. Cj3. Next base: position 7,039 of record NZ_CAKJTR010000201.1, read on the forward strand.
CGCCCCAGGCGTCCACCCTGGCCTGTTGGTCGCCGGACTCAAGCAATGCGAACTGGCTGCCCTGCACCTGCAACACAGCGGTGAACGTCCCCCGCCTGGCGTCCTTCACAACTGCCACGTAACGGCCGTTACCGACCGGTACCGACAGCATCACCAGGGACGACAACGGCCCTGGCAACGCGGTCTTCGAGAGGTGGTCGGCGTTGTCGCCGGTCCGGAACAACGCCCCACGGAACACCGTCTCGCCCATCACCTTCTGCATCGTGAAACCGAAAAGGATCGGCACCCACTGGTCGAGGTTACGGTCGTCGACGCGAACGAATGCGACGAACCCCAGTAGGCCCGCCAGTGCGATCCAGCCAGGAACGAGTATGACCGGGGACCGCAGCGCTCCAAGGATGCACAACATTACTCCGACCATCAGCCCGAGCTGTGGCCAGCGCATGCCGAGGAGGATCCCGCCGCGTTCCAGCGGGCCGAAACGGTAACTGCGTTCGGCGGCCACGCCCCGCTCAGCTTCTTCCGGCGGTGGGGTGGATCGGTGGCGTCGGGGTGCTCATCTTAGACGCCGACGATGGCGACATCGCGGGCGATCCGGTGGATGGGGCAGCTCTTGGCGGGACAGCTCGGGGGACCGGGGTGCGTGGGGAGCGCGCGGAGGTGCCCGCGCGTTCCCTCGCGGGGGCGGCTACGGAGGAACCACCCGCGGAGCTGGCCGGGGCTGGCTGGCCACCACCGGCTCGACCTGCTCGGGCGGTCGGGGTACCGACACGCGTTGCCGGGCCGACGCCGGAGCCGCGCCGGTTGCGCGCCCCGGCCATGGCACCGACCGGAGTGAGATCCCCGGTTACGGGTTGGCCCGTCTCCGCTCCCGGACCGTTACGCTGCCGGCTCTGCAACCGCCCGCCGATCCCCCGGAAGGTTTCCCGCGATGATGAGCCGAGCAGTGCGCCCGCGCCATGGCCGAAACTCGCTGTACCGCGCTTGCCCGCCGTGCCGATCGCCTGCATCACCTGGACGTCGGCCATCCCGATCACATAGAGGAGCGCAAGTGGCGAGAACACCGCGGCAGCCATGATCACAATACCGCTGAGAATCGTCAGTGTCTGGTCCGTGGCCGATCCGGTTGAGTCGCTGGCGATGCTCGCGCCCAAGGTAAAAATCGCATAGATGACGGGCTTGGTGAAAATGAGCGCGGCGAGAATCTCCGCGGCCCGTTTCAGCCAGTTGCGGGTCGACATCGCCGGCTGCCCGGCCAGGTACAGCGGGATGAAAACCGCGACCGCGATGATAGCCACCTCGCGGATGTAGAGAACCAGGAAGAGCGCGAACGAGAACAGTGCGACAAGCAGCGACAGAACCATGTCGAGAGCGAAATTTCCCTGTTGTGGGAGAGCTCGGAGCTGGGCCACCAGGCTCGCGCCCAGCGGTGCGCCGTCGCCGAATGCCTCGGAGATGCCGTCGCTGGCGGAAAGCACCATCTGCAACAGGGCCAGTACGATGAAGGAACCGAAGATCGCGGTACCGGTGGAAGCGAGAGCGCGGCCGAGAATGTACGGGTCCCCGCGCACGGCGCCGATAATGCAGGAACACATGAACAGGCCTGTGACAACCAGGATCGCCACGCCAAAGACGATATTGTAGTTCCTGACGACGTAATCCTGATTCA
>NZ_CAKJTR010000201.1:9133-9762 GCF_917627355.1 Protofrankia sp. Cj3
GGTCGATCGCGGTTTTCTGGGCGGCGAAGCTGAACACGGACGAGGAAAGATCCGCCGCCATATTCGCGAATGCGGCACCCACCGACCCCAGGAAATTGCCACCATTATCGGAAACGGCATCCCTGATACCAGCAAGAGGATTGAATCCGATTGCGAGGAGTTGTCCGCTTCGTGCGGCCACCGCGCTCACGTTGTCGGCCTTCCTATGTAGGTAAACCGTTGAATTGCTTCTGCTTCCCTACTTGTGATAGGAGGTGTGCTCGGCCCGTCGGTTGCTTCGGAAAGTTTCCAATCTTCGCTGCTCCATGATACTTTACAAATATCCGTCCCCCATTTTTCTTGTGGAGACAGGTCTGAATTGTTGTCGCCGTAAACTCCAATTGAAGATGTGGACCAAATTGAGACGGTCACCTCATCGTTTTTATTGAAAATAGTTTTATATCCAACAACTCGGAGCGAGAAGCCAAATTTTGGATCATTTATTGAAGAAATGGAGAACTTTTTTTCTATTTCTGCATTAGAGTTTATTATTTTTTTTGACAGGGGTTCAATGCTGGATTCTAGGGCAATTGATTTGAATATGAGGCGAATTCCCCCTCCGCTTCGCATGCTTGGATCTTGAATTGCTG
>NZ_CAKJTR010000202.1:0-3225 GCF_917627355.1 Protofrankia sp. Cj3
CTTCGAACTCATGTCGGCGTAGTCGACCATCCTGCTCAGCCGGTCACCGATGAGAACCAGGCTGCGCCCGGAGCCCCGCGTCGCGATCTTGTCAAGAGCGATCTGGATCGCGGTCATCCCGGCGTTGCAGAAGTTCGTCACCTCAAAGCAGTGCGCCCGGTCGATCCCGAGCTCACTGGCGACTTTGGCCGCTGGGGACCAGAACGAGACGTCCCACTCGCCGGAACCAGCAAAGATCACTTGTCGGATCTCCGCCGGCGGGGCCGGCGTGCGATGCATCACCGCCCTGGCCGCCTCGACCGCGAGCTGCCACGCCTGCTCGTCGTTCCCAAGCGTAGGAATTTCTTCGCAGTGCGTGATCTCCCGAATATCGGCAGCACTGGCCCCAGACGCCGCGGACATATCGTGCACACTCATCCGAGACCGCGCCAGCCGGATCTCGAAGTCGACGATGCCGCCCATCAATCTGCTGATTCGATACTGATCCGGTGCACCGTCCGGGCCGCGCCTGGCTCGACCTCGGTCGCCGCGTGGTACGTCGTCGCGGTCTTCCAGATAACGAGATCGTTCCGCGTCCAGCGGTGGGTGTAGACGTGCTCCTCATCCCGCAGCAACGAATTGATCACCGCGAAGAACGCCTCGTTCTCGTTGGCGTCGAAACCGATGACCGAATCCAGGTACTCCGGCGAGCCGTAGAGGTACTTGCGCTTGGTGAACGGGTCCACTTTCACCAGCGGGTGCTCCACTTTCGGGTGCTCGATGTCGGCGAGCGCCCGGAACTCGGCGACGGACAGACCGACGTGCTCCGGTCGGATCCGCAGACGTTTGGCGACCGAGGCCAGCCCGATACGTCCTTCGATTTTCTCCTGCCATTCCCGCGGCATGCGGTCGTAGACATCCGCCGCGTTGGCAAGCAGGGTGTGGCCGCTGGTCGACGGGACAGTCACACCATGCAGCATCGTGTACGGCGCGGGGTTCGCGATGAAAGACGAGTCCTGGTGCCAGAAATTGCCCACCCGGGCCACCCCGACCGGTTTGTTGTTCTTGACCTCGTTCGAGGAGATCATGATTTCGATGAACTCCGGGTGCCGATATTTCTCGATGACGAAGGGCACCGGTCTGCCGAGGCACGAAGCCAGGTTTATCTGCTGCCGCGGCGTCAGCTCCAGGCCTCTGACCACAACAAGCTCACGCTCCCGCAGCACCCTGACAAGCTCGGCGAACACATCCGGTTGAATGAGATCCGCATAGGTGGTGTCGGCGAGTTCGGCGCCGATGAACGGTGTGATGTCGCTGATCCGCATGATTCCTCCTCCGCTAGCTGCTAGCTGTCGGCCAGGGCATGTTGCAACGCGGTGACGAAATGATTGACCTGCTCTGCCGTCCGATATGGAGCGACCGTGACCCGGAAACGCTCCGCCCCCCTGGGAACAGAGGGGAAGTTCACCGGGGTGAGGTAGATTCCGTGGTCATCGAGCAGCCGTTGCGATACCCGCCGCACGCGTTCTTCCCCGCGCACCATGACCGGTACAAGATGACTGTCCGCGTCGATGAACTCGATACCCGCAACACGCAGTGCGTTCTTCAGGTGCCGCACATTATCCAGCAGGCTTTTTCTGAGATCAGCCCCTTGCTGGATGAGTTCCAGGCCTTTGAGCGTCGCGTCCAGAATCGCCTGGGGCAATGCGGTGGTGAAGATGAGCCCCGGCGCGTGGGAGCGGACATAGTCGAGTGCGCTGTCCGGTCCGGCGACGTACCCACCGACGGTGCCGATCGCCTTACCGAACACACCCTGGATGAATGTCGGCCGGCGCTCGCCCAGCTCCTGGCACAGACCAGCGCCGGTGTCTCCCTTGATCCCGATCGCGTGGGTCTCGTCCAGAAACGTGATCGCACCGTACCGCTCCGCAAGATCGCAGATCGCGGAGACGGGCGAGAGGTCACCGTCCATGGAGTACACCGACTCGAAAACAATCAACTTGGGATGATCGCGGCCGTATCCGGCGAGCCCCTTCTCGAGCGCGTCGAGATCGTTGTGCGGGAAGACCTGCTTCCGCGCGCCGGAGCGGCTGATCCCCTCGATCAACGAACGGTGGTTGTTCGCGTCGGAGAAGACAACAATGCCCGGCACCGCGGCAATCAGCGTGCTCAGCGTCTCGAAATTCGCCACGTAACCGCTCGAGAAGATCAGCGCACGCTCTTTGCCGTGCCAGGCGGCGAGCCTGGTTTCCAGCTCGACATGCGCCGCACTGCTGCCCGCGATGTTTCTCGACCCGCCGCTGCCGGTGCCGTGCTCCCGGGTGGAGGCAATCTGTGCCTGCACGACCGCAGGATGCTGGCTCAGGCCCAGATAGTCGTTACTGCACCAGATCTGCACCTTCCGCTCACCGTTCATCGCATATCCGCGCTCGGCAGTAATATGCGAACAGGGAATGAATTCGCGGTATAGACCGCTCCGCCGCAGCTCATCGAGATTCCCGCGAAAGAAATCCCATAGTGTGACTGTCTGATCGCTGTTGGCCTGCGCCCTGAAATCAGCCCCGTCCCCCAGTCGGCTGATGGGAATGGGGACCCTGGGCGCGGGTACGAGCGGTACTGGCACGGTAGGCATGGCAGCCCCTCTCAGACTGGCCCGGATGATTAGCTACGATGTTCCCTGTCGCTTACCAGCCGAGCCGGATGACGTTGGGATACAGAACACCAACAACGGGCTGGCGGTGCCATACGCAGTTGTACGTATCCCCGTCGTATCGTTCCCGGCCGCCAGCCGCTGGCCGGCGAGGCACATGTTTTCCCGGGAAGCCTTCCTTCGCAGGTCAACAGCCCCCGCAGCGTCGACGGAGGAGCTGCCTTGCCGCCTTGCCGGTATTCCGCGCGACGCGGCTGTCTGGTGCCCGACATACCCGCACCGGGACGAGACGGCGAAAGGCCTTCACCGTGGGAGGATGTTTGGGGACGAGACTTCCTGGGATGGATCGCGGCGGGAAGCGCGGGAACGAGCGCGGCCCCAGCGTGAGCCCGCTCGCTCACAGAACAGGTGGGACGGCGTCGGCCGCCTACGGCGTGTTTGGGAAGTCGTCGTTCGATCAGGGAGCCGCGTCCAGGTGGTTCCTGGCACGGCCGCGGGCCAGACCGATACCGGAGAGCTGTACCGGTGTGGCCGAGAACGCGGCCAGGGGCCGCCTGGGCGTGGCGAGCCGGACAGCTGGCTTTCGAAACACGCCC
>NZ_CAKJTR010000202.1:3608-5028 GCF_917627355.1 Protofrankia sp. Cj3
TAGGACCCCAGCGCGCCGGTCCGGCCGCCGCGGAAAAACCTCTGATTACGGAGAGCTACTTATTGCTTCACGAACTTCCAATAGCCGCTGATCGCGGTCGTGGCGATCAATCATCAAAGATCACCCACCACGACCGCACTCAACGGCTGCCACGGCTGTGTCCTGATCGCGTCAGGCGCGCCTCACGCGGACTTCACCTCCCGCACGGAGTCATCGTCAGCCGAAACATCGGGCCTGAAGTCACCGTCATGCGGCTCCACAAAGGCGCCGGACTCCTTCTCGCGCAGGATCGAGGCGAGAATCTCCCGTTCCGCTTCGGTCCGGCCGACCCAGGACGCGCCCTCGACCGACTTGCCCGGCTCCAGGTCCTTGTAGACCTCGAAGAAGTGCTGGATCTCCAGCCGGTCGAACTCGGGAAGGTGCCTGATGTCACGCAGGTGCTCCTGCCGGACGTCCGCGACCGGCACACACAGCACCTTGTCGTCCGGGCCCTTCTCGTCGCTCATCTGGAACATGCCGATCGTGCGGCAGCGCACCAGGCAGCCCGGGAAGGTCGGCTCCTCCAGCAGGACGAGCGCGTCCAGAGGATCACCATCCCGGCCCAGCGTACCCTCGATGAACCCGTAGTCCGAGGGATAATGAGTGGACGTGAACAGCATCCGGTCGAGCCGGATACGTCCGGTATGATGATCCATCTCGTACTTGTTACGTTGCCCCTTCGGGATCTCGATGGTCACATCGAACTCGAGGTCCACACCGTCCCCTGTCATGTCGATGGGCGCGTCCCGTCCGGAGCGCCCGCGTGTTCTGTACTTGTTACCAGTGTCGGCACTCATGACCGTCGCCCAGGACTGCGTTAAGAGGATCATGTATGATCGCGCGTCCACGGACGGGGCCGCCCATCGGTGGAGCTCCCGGCGCCGACCGGCCATGGGGTCTGTTCGGGATATTCCCCACTCCGATGGCGCGACTCGGATTCACCCGACGTAGTCTCGCGCACGTGACCCCTGCGACGCCTGGCCGGGTCAGCGGGCTCACCGCCATCGCCGGGGCGCTGCTTGCCGGCCAGCTGTCCGTCGCCCCGGTACAGCAGCCGGGCGTTACCCCCACCGTCTCCCGGCCAGCCGCGGTTCCCCTCGCCGCGCTCGACCCGGCAGCCCGGACCGCCGATCCGGCCGCGCTGGACGCCCGGCTTGCCGGCCCGTTGGCGAATCCCGCGCTGGGCAACCCGGCGGGGCTCGTGGTAGACGCGCTGACCGGGGCCGTACTGCTGGACCGCCGTTCCGACGTGCCGACCGCGCCGGCGTCCACCCTGAAAACCGTGGTGGCCGCGGCAGCGCTGACCACCTTCAGCCCGCGGGAGACGCTTACGACCCGGGTCTTCTACAGCCCGCCCGCCACCACGCCCACCGCCACGCCC
>NZ_CAKJTR010000202.1:5196-8768 GCF_917627355.1 Protofrankia sp. Cj3
CCAGTACTGCGGCCGGCACTGCCACCAGCGCGGTCAGCGGCGGGACGCTGTGGCTGGTCGGCGGGGGCGATCCGACGCTCACCGCCGCGACCGGGCCGGCGGGCTACCCCGCCTTCGCCCGCCTCGCGGATCTGGCCACGCAGGTACGTAACACCGGAATCACCCAGGTCGACCACCTTGTCGCCGACCAGGCCCTGTTCACCGGACCGTCCACCGGCGAGGGATGGCGCGACAGCTATGTCACCGACGGCAACGTCACGCCGGTCTCCGCACTCGAAGTGGACGGCGGCCGCGCCACCGCGGGCGCGACCGGCCCGCGCACGGCCACTCCGGCCATGGCCGCGGCAAACGCCTTCGCGGCGGCGCTACGGCGCTACGGGGTGCAGGTCAGCTCGACCGAGATCGGCGTCCTGCCCGCTGCCGGCGCGGCCAGCGCCGGTCAGGCCGGCGCACGGCAGATTGCCACGGTCCATAGCCCGCCGATCCCGTTGCTGGTCGAGCGCATGCTCACCTACTCCGACAACGACCTCGCCGAAAGCCTGGGACGGCTGGTGGCCCACGCCCGTGGTCTGCCGGCTTCGTTCGCCGGCGCGGTCAGCGCGGTACTCGGCGTCCTGCACGAACTGGGCGTGCCGACGGCCGGGACCTATCTGGCGGACACGAGTGGGCTGTCAACGGCCAACCGGATCCCCCCGGCGACGCTGGTGGCGCTGTTGCGGACAGCCGTCCTACCCGGGCATCCAGCGCTACGAACCCTGCTCACAGGGCTCCCGGTGGCCGGTTTCTCCGGGACGCTCAACGACCGCTACGACTCGGCCGACGCCCGCGCCGGCGCCGGCGCCGTACGAGCGAAGACGGGCAGCCTACGGATCGTCACAAGCCTCACCGGCCAGGTCGTGGACGTCAACGGCCGGCTCCTGCTGTTCGGTTTCTTCGCCCCGGTCGAGGAGGCCGGAGCCACCCGCGACGCCCTCGACCGGGTAGCTGTCGCGCTCGCGTCATGCGGATGCTGAGGCCGACGCGCACGCTGCGGCGGAGGCGGGGATGGCCGCTCGCGGCCGGCCGCGGCCCACGATGACAGGCACGCGCCGGCGACAATGCCTGTCATCGGTGGGGGAGGGGACATAGGCTGGCGGATGTGGACGCTGAGCTAGTCGACTGGGATCTCGCGGTAGCGACAGCGCGCCGGCTTGTCCGGCCCGGCCCGCCCCTGGCCCGCTCCGAAGCGGACACGGTGGTTGCGGAGCTGCGACGGCTGGCTGTCGAGGCGGAAGGCCATGTCCAGGCGTACACCCGGCTGGAACCGGCCGGTCCGGCCACCCCGATCGCCGTGGTGGACCGGCCGGAATGGGTCCGGTCGAATGTCGCGGGCCTGCGGGTGGTGAGCGTCCCGCTGCTCGACAAGCTTGCCGACCGCGACCGGAACAAGCTGTCCACCGCTGTCGGGCGCAGGGTCACCGGGGTTCAGCTCGGCACCGCGCTGGCCTACCTCGCCGGTAAGGTTCTTGGCCAGTACGAGGTCTTTCTCCCGCCCGGCGAAAACGACGCGGCCGGAGGGGCCGACGCGGCCGGAAGCGCGGTCACGGTCCCCGCCGCGGCGGGCCCGGCACCCGAGCGGGCTCCCGCCCGGGATGACTCCGCCACAGCCCCATCGCTCCTCCCCGCGGTGGGACGCCTGAGTCTGGTCGCGCCGAACATCGCCCATGCCGAGCAGGCGCTGGCGGTCAACCCACGCGACTTCCGGCTGTGGGTCTGTCTGCACGAACAGACCCATCGCATCCAGTTCACCGCGGTCCCCTGGCTACGGGAGCATCTGGAGAACGAGATCGCCTCCTTCATCGAGGCGACCGATATCGACCCGGAGGTCCTCGCCGAACGGGTGCGCTCAGCCGTCTCCGCGCTGCGTGGCGCCGTCCTCGACCGTGGGCCGAACGCGCCAAGCATCGTCGAAGCGCTCCAGACCCCCGCCCAACGACAGGTCCTGGATCGCCTGCAAGCGCTGATGACCCTGTTGGAGGGACACGCCGACCAGGTCATGGACGCGGTCGGCCCCAAGGTCGTACCGACCGTGGCCGAAATCCGCTCCCGCTTCGACAACCGCCGCGGTGGCGGCTCACCGATCGACCGCTTTGTCCGGCGCCTCCTCGGGCTGGATCTCAAGCTCCTGCAGTACCGGCAGGGTGGCGCCTTTGTCCGGGCTGTCGTCGCCGAGGCGGGGGTGGCCGCGTTCAACCTGGTCTGGCAATCTCCCGAGACGTTGCCAACCCGCTCGGAGCTGGTCGATCCAGGCGCGTGGATGCAGCGTGTCCTGGGCTCGCGCCCGTCCATCTCGGCATAAGGTGCGCCTTTTCCAGGTCTCGCGTCATGCCGCCGGTCGTACCCGCGCATGAACGCCACGCGGGAGTAGCCGCCATGCGGGGATGCGGGAGCGTGGCCGAGGTCCGGGTCGCTGTCCGCCGGTCGATCGCCGGCCTTCCGCCGGGAAGCCTGGTGCTGGCGGCCTGCTCCGGTGGGCCGGACTCGCTTGCGCTGGCCGCGGCGCTCGCCTTTCTCGCACCTCGCCGAGCGCTGCGCGGTGGGCTTCTCACCGTCGACCACGGCTGGTACGAGGGCTCCGCGGCGCGGGCGGACACGGTGGCCGCGCAGGGGCGGGAGCTCGGGCTCGACCCCGTCGAGGTCCTGACGGCGCACTCCCGGCGCTCGGAGGGAGCCGCCCGCGACGCCCGCAGGTCGGCGCTGACCCGCGCGGCCGAACGCCTGGGGGCGAGCGCCGTGCTGCTCGGCCATACCCTCGATGACCAGGCCGAGACGGTGCTGCTGCGGCTGGCCCGCGGCTCCGGCGCACGGACGCTGGCTGGTATGCCGCACTCGGACGGGCTGTTCCGGCGTCCGCTGCTGGAAATCCGCCGGTCGGCGACGCGAAGCGCCTGCCTTGCCGACGGCCTCACCCCGTGGGACGACCCGACCAACGCGGACGAGGCCTTCGCCCGCGCCCGGGTTCGCCACCGTGTGCTGCCCATGCTGGAGGATGCCCTCGGCCCGGGTATCGCCGAGGCTCTGGCCCGCACCGCCGACCTGTTGCGGGCGGACAGCGAGGCGCTCGACGCCGACACGGCGGTTGTCTACGACCAGCTGGTCCTGCCCTCCAGCGCACCGGTCCGCATTGATCTGGACCTCGCCGGTCTCGCGGCCCTCAGCGCCGCGCTGCGGGGCCGGGTGATGCGGCGAGCGGCGCTCGCGCTGGGAAGCGCACCGGCCGGGCTACGGGCTGATCACATCCGGGCCATGGACGAGCTGGTGACGAGATGGCGCGGGCAGAAGCCGGTCCCGCTGCCCTCAGGCGTCATCGCCACACGCACGAACAGCAGGATCTCGGTGTCACAGGCGGCCGGCTCCGAGCCAGCGGCCTGCCAGGCGCCGGCCGCCGGGATATCCGGATCCGAGGCCGCGGGCCAGGGCGACCGATGCCGTCAACCGGTGCCTGCGACTGCCAGGGCGCGGACCTGGCCAGGCATCCCCACCGCGCACGCCGCAGACGGCGGCGAGCCGCATGGAAACACCAGGGAGACTCC
>NZ_CAKJTR010000203.1:0-8178 GCF_917627355.1 Protofrankia sp. Cj3
GCCCGGTGGGCTGAAACGACGGCCGGTGACCTTCTCGCTGATACCGGTGCGATCCAGGTAGGGCGTGATGCCACCGAGGTGGAACGGCCACCCGGCGCCGAGGATCAGGGACAGGTCCACATCGGCGGCTTCGGCGACGACGCCGTCGTCGAGCAGGATGCGGATCTCCTCGGCGAGTGCGGCCAGCGCCGCCTCCCGCACCTGCTCACCGGTCAGTACCGGGGTGTCACCGCCGGTCTGGACCCGCAGGAGCTCAGCCGCCTGTTGGTCGATCTTCCGTGAGTCTCCCGTCCCCGCGTGGACGTTGGCCCGGCCGGCGGCGACCAGCCGGGCAAGGCCCTCGGGCTTGCCGAAGCGGTCGGGATAGGCGGCGTGGAGGGTCTCGGCGACGTGGAGGACTATCGGCGGGCCGACCAGCTCAAGCAACGCCAGCGGGGACATCGGCAGGCCGAGGGGTTCCGGTGCCTGGTCGGCCTCGGCCGGGGGGGTACCGTTCTCGATCGCGCCGAGCACTTCGTCCATGAACCGGACGAGCAGGCGGTTGAGGGCGAACGCCGGAGTGTCGGTGGTGAGTACCGCGTTCTTCTTGAGTTTCTTCACGACCGCGAGGGTGGTCGCGATCGCCGCGTCATCGGTCTGCTTGCCTCGTACCACCTCGACCAACGGCAGCACGGCCACCGGGTTGAAGAAGTGCAGCCCGGCTACCCGCTCCGGATGCGTCAGCTCCGAGGCCATCGCGCTGATCGACAGCGCCGAGGTGTTGGTCAGCAGCAGGGCCGTCGGGCTGACAACCGCCTCCAGCTCGGCCAGCACCTTCCGCTTGACCGCGAGATCTTCGAACACGGCCTCGATGACGAGGTCGGCATCGGCGAACACATCCTTGGTCAGCGAGCCGGTCACGCTTGCCTTCAGCCGGGACGCCCTGTCCGGGGAGAGCTTCTTCTTGGCCAGCAGGTTGTCCATCTCGGCGTGGACGGCGGCCACACCGGCGTCGAGGCGGGTCTGGTCGATGTCGGTCAGGACGACCGGGACCTCCAGACGCTGGGCGAACAACGCCGCGAGCTGGCTCGCCATCAGGCCGGCGCCAACCACACCAACCTTGGTGACCGGGCGTGCCAGCGCCTTGTCCGGACCGCCGACCGGGCGCTTCGCCCGCTTCTGCACCAGGTCGAAGGCGTAGAGGCTGGCGACCAGCTCCTCGGTGACCGCGACGTCGGCGAGCGCGTCAGCCTCGGCCGCGAGACCAGCGTCGAGGTCGGCGGTCTCGGCGAGCTCGATCAGTTGCAGCGCACGGTATGCCGCGGGTGCCGCGCCGTGCAGCTTGGCGTCAGCCAGGGCACGGCCGCGGGTGACCGCGTCCGCCCAGGCCTGGCCGCGCCGCACCGGCGTCCGCGCGGCCGCCGGGTCGATCTCACCGCGGATGACCCGGCCGGCCCAGCGCAGTGCCTCCTCCAGAAAGTCCGCCGGTTCCAGCAGGACGTCCGCGAGGCCGAGCTCGGCCGCCTGACCGGCGTTGAGCATCCTGTTCTGGCTCAGCGGGTTCGCGACGGCGATGGTGACCGCGGTGTCCGCGCCGACCAGATTCGGTAGCAACTGGGTTCCGCCCCACCCCGGTACCAGCCCGAGGAAGACCTCGGGCAGGGCGAGCGTCCGGACCGCCGCGGACACGGCCCGATAGTCGCAGTGCAGTGCCAGTTCCAGGCCGCCGCCCAGCGCCGCACCGTTGACCAGCGCGAAGGTGGGCACTTTGCGGCCGTGCAAACGGCCCGCACCGATCCGGCGCATCGCCGCGTGCCCGAGTTCGCTGAACGCGTGGATGGCGGGCCGGACAGCCTGCGGATCGGTGAAGGAGGTCCGGAAGGACAGGTCGGCGCCGACGCTGAAGACGAACGGCTTACCGGTGACGGCGATGGCCGCCACAGCCGGGGCGTGCGTCTCGATCTCGTCCATGGCGGCGAGCAGGTTGCGTAGCCCGGCGGGGCCGAAGGTCGACGGCCGGGTGTGGTCCAGGCCGTTGTCCAGGGTGATGAGCGCGATCGGCCCGGCCACGTCAGGCAGCGTCACATAGCGGACGTGAGCCTGCGTCACCACTTCGCCCGGATACTCCAGGGCCGGCGTGTCGGTCGAGGTCATGCTGCCTCTCCTGTCCGGTCAGCCGCTTGCGAGGTGTTCGCGGCGGTGCCGAAGTGCGGGTTCGCCCAGATGGTCGTCGCGCCCATGCCGAGGCCCACGCACATGGCGGTGAGCCCGTAACGGACCTCTGGGTGCTCGGCGAACTGGCGGGCGAGCTGGGTCATCAGCCGCACGCCGCTGGCCGCCAGCGGATGCCCCAGGGCGATCGCGCCGCCGTAGGGATTCACCCGCGGGTCGTCATCGGAGATGCCGAAGTGGTCGAGGAAGGCCAGCACCTGGACAGCGAAGGCCTCGTTCAGCTCGAACAGGCCGATGTCGTCGATGGACAGGCCGGTGCGGGCCAGGGCCTTCTGGGTGGACGGGATCGGCCCGATCCCCATCACGTGGGGCTCGACTCCGGCGAAGCCGAAACCGACCAGCGACATCTTCGCCGTGAGGCCGAGCTCCTCGGCGACGTCCGCGGCGGCGAGCACGCATCCGGTCGCGCCGTCGTTGATGCCGGCCGAGTTCCCCGCGGTCACCCGGCCGTGGGGGCGGAACGGGGTCTTCAGACCGGCGAGCCCCGCCACCGTGGTGTCCGGGCGGGGTGGTTCGTCCGCTGTCACCAGCTCCCAGCCGCTTTCGGCGTGCCGGCCCGCGACCGGGACCAGATCAGGCTGGATCCAGCCGTTCGCGTATGCCTTGGCCACCTTCTGCTGGGACGCGAGCGCGTAGGCGTCCACCCGTGCTTTTGTGATCTTCGGGTAGCGGTCGTGGACGTTCTCCGCGGTCTGCCCCATGACCAGCGCGGATAGGTCGACCAGTTGTTCGGAGACGAAACGGGGGTTGGGGTCGACAGCTTCGCCCATCGGGTGGCGGCCCATGTGCTCGACCCCGCCCGCGATCGCGACGTCGTAGGCGCCGATGGCGATGGCCGACGCGGTGGTCGTGACCGCCGTGACCGCCCCGGCACACATGCGGTCGATGGCGTAACCGGGCACGGACCGCGGCAGACCGGACAGGATGCCCGCGGTCCGGCCGATGGTCAGGCCCTGGTCACCGATCTGCGTGGTGGCCGCGATCGCCACTTCGTCGATCCGTTCGGCCGGCAGCGACGGATTGCGTCGCAGCAGCTCACGGATGACCTTGACGATGAGATCATCCGAGCGTGTTTCAGCATAGACCCCCTTTGCCTTGCCGAAGGGGGTGCGGACACCGTCGACGAACACGACGTCGCGGACGGAGTCCCGGGCAGCTAGGAACACCTGTGCCTCCTGACAGCATTGCGGCGACTTCGGCCTCCGGCGGTGGCAAAAAATGATCGTGAAAAGCGATCGCACCGTCTTCGGCTCTGCGCGAGACCCGGACAAAGCCGGTGCCGACGTGGTTGCCGGCACACCGAAGCCTACGGCACTCTGTTACTCATGGGTAACCCCATACCCCGCTCCGCCGAGCTGACCGCGAAGCGGGGCCTTGGGCCTGCCGCGTCCCATCCGGTGCTACTGCCCCATCCGGTGCTACTGCCCCATCCGGTGCTACTGCTGCCCTATCCGGTGCCGCCGTCGGCCGACGCGGCCGGATCCCGCCGCGGCGCAGGCTCGTCAAGCCGCTCTGGCGGTGCTGGCGGTGCCGACAGGCAGCTCGCGATCGGGCTGGCGGTGAGCTCCACCTGCCATGGCCGGGCGCCGCCCTTGCGCAGCAGCTCCGCGACGATCTCGACCGATGCTGGCGCCGCCGGTGGCGACCAGGCGAGCCGGCGGGCGAGGGCCGGCTCCAACAGGTTCTCCACCGGCATGCTCCGCTCGGCGGCGATGGCGCCCAGCTGGGCGCGTACCCGGACGAGCCGGGCTGCCGCCACCGGATCACGATCGGCCCAGCGGTTCGGCGGCGGTAGCCCGTCACCCCCGGGCGCGACCGCCGGCGGCAGCGTGTCCTCGGGCAGGCTGGCGGCTTCCCGCAGCGCGGTGAGCCAGGTCCGCGCGTTGCGGCGCAGCCGTGGGCCGGAGAAGATCGGTAGCCGGGTCAGGGCCTCGACGTCGGCGGGGTTGTTGAGGACCGCGTCAATGATCGCGCTGTCTGGCAGCACCCGGCCGGGAGCGATGTCCCGTTCGCGGGCGATCCGGTCCCGGGTCGTCCACATCGAACGGACCGCGGCGAGCTGGCGACGGTTGCGAACCCGGTGGATCCCGCTGGTGCGCCGCCACAGCTCCGGTCGTGGCTCACGGGGGGGAGCCGCGGCGATCGCGGCGAACTCCTCGCGGGCGAACCGCAGTTTGTCCTGGGCCGCAAGCTCGCCGTGCAGCGCGTCGCGCAGCTCGATGAGAAGTTCGACGTCGAGCGCGGCATAGCGCAGCCACGGTTCTGGTAACGGCCGGGTCGACCAGTCGGCCGCTGAGTGTCCCTTCTCGAGGGAAAAACCCAGCACTTTTTCGACCATGATCCCTAGTCCCACCCGCTCGTAACCGAGCAGCCGGCCGGCAAGCTCGGTGTCGAACAGCGCGCCCGGACGCAGACCGAGCTCGGCCAGGCAGGGCAGGTCCTGGCTGGCGGCGTGCAGCACCCACTCGGCGTCACCGACGGCCTGCTGGATGCGGACGAGGTCGGGCAGCGCGACTGGGTCGATGAGGTGGGTGCCGGATCCACGGCGGCGGATCTGGACCAGATAGGCCCGCTGGCTGTAGCGATACCCCGATGCCCGCTCGGCGTCGAAGGCCACCGGGCCGTTCCCGGCGGCCAGCCGTGCCGCGGCCGCATGTAGCGACGCCTCATCGACGATGACGGGGGGGATGCCTTCGGACGGCTCCAAGAGCGGCCGAGTGTGCTCCGCGCCGCCACCGGGATCTTGGTTTTGCTGGTGCGATGAATCCGGAACCGTCGACGTCACGATCGGCGATCGTACGTCCGAAGCAGGCGATGAGCAGGGCGCTCGGGCGGACGCGGCCCGACTAAATCGGTGTGGGTTCGTGATCGGCCTCGAGTTGAGCGATTAATTGTACTGCTAGTATCCATTTAAGTACGGAGAGTTCTCGACTGTGCCTTGGGAAGAGTGACGAAGATAACTGTCATGATCATAAATTCGGCTGGGTTCGCGGGGACTGCTCAGCCGCGGCGGGATGGCAGGGGCACGACTCCGCAGAGCCGCGGTGGCAGGCCGGCCATGGCGGTGAGCAGGTCCGCGAAGGCGTGCAGCTGGGCCACGGCCTCCGCTGGCCGCCAGCCACGGCGGCCAGCGGCACCGGTCGTCTCGGCCCAGTCCGGTGACCATGAGCAGCGCAGTTCCACGTCCGAGCTGTGACCGTCCGCCGCGAGAACACCGAACCGCCGCGAGTTCGTGATGGTCACGGTGCCGCCCAGCGCACGGTATGCGGCATGATTCGCCTCCAGCGCCTCGCACAGCCACGACCAGGCGACTTCGGGCAGGCACGGGTCTATCGCGATCTCTGTGTCGACGGCCGCTCGGGCATAGCAGACGAACCTCGCGGTGCCCTCCCAGGCGCTGTGCCCAGCCGGATCGAGAAGGAGGATCAATCGTCCGGAGGCCGCTTCGTCGTCGTCACGGGACAGACCACCAGCGATGGCGAACGCATACGGCGCGAGTCTGGCGGGCGCCTGGATCTCATGCAGGGTGATCTCTGCCGGAGCCCGCCCCAACGCGTCCCGTAGCGCGGACGTGGCGGCCACGAAGACCGGCGGCGCGCCCTCCGGAGACAGCGATGCGCCCATGGACGTCACGTTAGGACGTCCTGACCGTACGCGCGCGACAGCGGTCGGGCGACCGGGTGACCGGCCCGGACCCGCCAGAGCCGGCCGGCCGGTCAGGCGACATGGCGCGACCGGTGCCGGATCGGCTGGCCAGCGAACCGGCGCGGCACTCGCGCGGATGTCCGCTCCGGCCTGGCGACGATCTGTCGCGGGTCGACGAACAGCGCTGTTCCGCAGTCGACGCATGCGCGTTCAGGACAGTCCATTCCGTGTCCGTCCACGCATGGTGGCTGCTCGAAACCGCGCGTGTCGCCGCACTCGGGGCACACCCGCTGGGTCAGCCCGTCAGCGCCCGCATGGGCCTGTTCCACCCGAACACCACTCCTAGGGCACGTCCCGTCAGGAGGGCGCGCGTGGACATCACGGACCCTCTCGTCCCATTCGGACCGTCCCTGACGGTGGCACGGACCAGCCGCAGAGCCACGTATTCGGGCTCGGCGTGTCGTGTATGTTCAAGTGTGTTCAGGTGGATACTTTTAGTGAAAATGGTGGATTGTGGGCGCTCTTAGGCCGCGGGGGTGCTTCCGGGCGCGGTCGGTGCGGGCGCGGCCGAGCTGTCCGCGGGCGTCCGTACGCGGCCGGCGACGGGCGGGCGCAGCCAGCGGCGTTCCACCGCATAGGGAGCGATGGGCAGGACGGCGGCGCCGAGCGCCAACAGCGTCTTCGACACCGGCCAGCGGTGGTCGCGGGCGACGGCGATCATTATCGCGCAGTAGGCGAGGAAGAGCCCGCCGTGGATCGGGCCGAGTACCCGGACCCCGCCGGGGTGGCCGGTGCCGTACTTGAGCGCGGTCGCGACCAGCAGGAGGAGGAAGGACGTCGCCTCGGCGACCGAGAGAACCCGCGCGGGTGCGAGCATCCGCGCGTCGCCCTCTTCGCCGCGGGGGCTATCGGCAGTTGGCATGTCCTGGCCTCCACGGTGCCTGTTGGTGCCCATCGCGGCGTAACCCCCCCCGGTACGGATCCGCTGGGGAGCGGCCGCGGGCGGATGTCCGCTACGTCAGGTCGGTTCACGGTCTGCCACATCTTTCTACGTCACGTCGAAGATAGTCGCGACCGGGAGGCCTGCCACGGCCGTTGTCGCGGGCTTCATTTTCCATTACTCTTCGTGAGAACTTCGTCCCCCCTGGTGGGGCGTGACCGATGTCGCGGCGATTGAGGTCGCCGTCTGCGCAGCGGGCGCGTCCGGCATGCAACCATCGAGTCCATGTATTGCGTAGCGGTGCCCGGGGGTGAAACCTCGGGCGCGTCTGTTGGAGAGCCCGAACCGCGCGATGCGCTGTTCTTGCGGGCGTGTCGAGGCGAGCCCACCGAGCGCACGCCAGTGTGGTTCATGCGGCAGGCCGGCCGCGCGCTGCCGGAGTATCGCCGGCTGCGGGCCAACATCGCCATGCTCGACTCCTGTCGCGATCCAGCCATGGTGACCGAGATCACTCTGCAACCGGTGCGGCGTTTCCGCACCGACGCCGCGATCCTGTTCTCCGACATCGTCCTGCCGCTTGTCGCGATTGGTATGAACATCGACATCGTCGCCGGTGTCGGCCCGGTCGTCGCGGATCCGATCCGTGACCGAGCGGCGCTGAGCAGGCTGCGGCCAGTCACCGGCGATGACGTGCCGTATGTGGCCGACGCCGTCCGCACGCTCGTCGGCGAGCTCGGGCCGATCCCGCTGATCGGTTTCTCCGGCGCGCCGTTCACCCTTGCCAGTTACCTGGTCGAGGGCGGTCCCAGCCGGACGTATGCCCGCACCAAGCAGCTCATGTACACCGAGCCACGGCTGTGGCACGAGCTGCTGGGACGGCTCGCCGACATCGCCATCGGCTACCTGCGGGTCCAGGTTGAGGCGGGCGTCAGCGCCATCCAGCTGTTCGACTCGTGGGCCGGTGTACTGGACGAGGTCGACTACCGCCGTTATGTGCTTCCGCACAGCGAGCGCGTGCTTGGCGCATTCGCCGATGCCGGCGTCCCGCGCATCCACTTCGGGGTGAACACCGGCGAACTGCTCGGCGCCATGGCGGAGGCCGGCGCGGATGTCGTCGGGGTGGACTGGCGGGTCCCGCTGGACGAGGCCGCCCGGCGGATCGGCCCGATGCGTGCGGTCCAGGGCAACCTCGACCCGGCCGCCGTCTTCGCGCCGGCGGACGTCCTGGCGGACAAGGTCCACGACGTGTGCGTCCGTGGTGGCAAGGCCGGCGGCCACGTGTTCAACCTTGGGCACGGAGTGCTGCCCGAGACCGATCCTGGCGTGCTCGCCCACATCGTGGACCTGGTTCATGCGGCCTCCCCCGGATAGTGGCTCCGCCA
>NZ_CAKJTR010000204.1:0-4560 GCF_917627355.1 Protofrankia sp. Cj3
TTGATCCATACCCCTATTGCCGATCACGTTTAGGTCAGACGAGGTGCGACGCAGCGGCCACTCCCTCCCTCGGCTACCGCCGGAGGGTGTTTCGCATAGCCAATGACGATTGGTCCAGATATCGGTAGCAGTACCTCGCTGGCAGCCGCCCACCCACGAACTGATCAGGACGAGGCGCTGGCCATTGCCTTCAGCCACAAATCACCCAACTAAAATAATCGTTTGCAAAAATGGCCAAATCCAAAAATCCAAACGCGCGGAAAATCTGTCCAGTCAGGAAACAGGCTGCCGGACCGCTGGATGTTCTTTTTCAGGACGATCCGTACTGATCGAAAACCTGAGAATGCGCATAATCGGTCCAGTGGCTAGGCTCCTCCTTGGCATCGATCACAACAGACTTCCGATGGCCATATTTGCCCGCCCTGAAACAGGAGGTTAGACGTGTCAGAATCGAGCGGTTTCATCGGTCCCGACGCTCTGTCGGAATGGCGGAAAACCAAGGAGTCAAGCGGGGCGTTGGACGTTGTTCTTGTCACCCATCCGCGCGACGAGAACGATCTCCCCAGACTGTTTCCCTGGAGTGTCCACCTCAGCACGGCCGACCGATTTCAACTAACGCGCCATATGAAACCGGTCTTCGGTGAAATCGTCACGATCGGAGCGTTGCGGGTGGGCATCCTGTTCTTGCCCTTCTATGCCAACGAGCTCATCGACGCCTCCGCCCGCAGGCGCTGCGGCCAGGTCCTGGAGGTCGACGCGATCGCAGCCGCCGCCGAGACCGGTGCGAAGGTCCTCTGTCTCGGTGGTCTCACCGGCGCGCTCTCGTTGTACGGCCACAAGCTCGTGAAACCGGCCGAACAGGCCGGAATTGTCGTCACGACCGGGCACGCGGTCACCTCGATCAGCGTGCTGCGGACATACGAAAAGGCAGTGGAGGAGCTTGGCCGCAGGCCCGCTGAACAAAAGGTGACGGTCATCGGTGTGGGCAGCATCGGGCGTTCCTTCGCGCAGTTGCTGTCGACGGTGGAGGAGAAGCCCGGCGAACTCGTCCTGGTCGACCGTCCGCAGATGAGCGGTAAGCTCGATCGGTTGGCCGAGGAGTTTCGGCGCACAATCGGGCTGAAAACTTCTTTCGAAATCACCGATGCCACCGGCGCACTGCCCGCGGACAGCTCCTGCTACTCGACCGATGTGCTCGTCAGTGCCGTGAGCACCGCGTACGTCGTGGACATAGACAAGGTGGCCCCCGGCACTATCCTGATTGACGACAGTCAGCCGTACTGTTGGTCGCGAGAGGGCGCGTGGCGGCGTGTCGTGGAGCGGGCCGACATCGTACCGTGCGAGGCCGGCCTGGTGGACTGCCGCAGCATCGGTTTCAGGTCCCGCTTCCCGTTCGACTTCGCGGAAGTCGGCGCAGACGGCAGCAGCACGGCGTGGTCATGCCTCACCGAAGGCATGATATTTGCCTTGGAACCAGGAATCACACCCACCATCGGCGAACCGACACCAGAAATGATCAGCGCATACATGACGGCATTCGACCAGAACAAGCTATGCATTCCAGCGCTGCAGTGCGGTCCGCATGTGCTGCCCATCGACAAGTTGCGGGCGGCCATCGGAAAAAAATCCTCCTGAGAGGCGAGCCAATAATGAGTACTGAGATCAACACCTCCGTCTGTATACGTTGCGGGATGCCGCTCGCCTACGACCAGTACATCGCTGCGACCGACAGCGGCGTGTCCACGCACCCAACTGGCGACCTGTGCTCCTACTGCACAGAAACGAACAGAACAACGGAGCACGGACAAGGTAACGAAAAAAATCAGAAGTGGATACTCAACCTCATAATCCAGATCTATCATAACGACCGGCTGCGGCGCATCCTCGGCTCGTCGGCCACGAGCCGATTTTCTTCAGTTCTGCCCGGCTCCATGAAGGGGTTGGTAGAGCTCGTCGCGAGCATTCCCGAGAAACGCCCTGAAGCAAAGTACGACGCGGTGGTTCTCTACAGCGGCGGGAAGGATTCCAGCTGGATGCTGATGGAGCTGGCCCGGCGCGACCTCCGGGTTGCCGCGTGGATGCTGAATCAGGGCTACCAGTCGCCGATCGCCATCAAGAACGCACAGAAGCTCTGTGAGAGACTCGGCATCGAGCTGATTATCGCCGAGCCCGAACGCAGGCCGATGGACTCGTTGTTCCGCCTGGGCTTCACGGTCAACGAGGATGGTGACCGTGACTTGGTCCGCTCCGCCATGACCTATGGTTCCGCTTGTTGGCCGTGCTTTGCGACGATCGCCGCGCACGCGACGGTCTTCTGCTACGACAACGATATTCCACTCTGTTTCATCGGAACGCAGAAAGGACAGAACCGGCTCGATCTGAATGGTTCACCGGTGCTTTCCGGTGGTGGTCTGCCAGCTGTTGACACACTGGTCGAGAAGTTCGTCTCCCGGCTACGCTCGTACGCCATGAAAAAAGACGCCGAGGCCGCGCGACTACTTGATTCACAACCCTGCCGAACCGCGCTGGTGCCGTTCTACGAGATCGTCGCCAAACCGTCAGTCGACGAACAGATAGCCGATCTGGAAAAGATCGGCTGGAGCAAACCGAAAAATACCGGCACCTGTAGCACGAACTGCATGATCAATGAACTCGGTCGCAAAATCATGCGTAACCAATACGGGTTCGACCTTTATCAGGTCATCGACGCGAACGAACGACGAATGGCAACCGATCCGCGGCCTGAACCGATCGCGGCGCTTGACGAGGACGCCGTCCGTCGCGGCGCGAAACTCATCGAACTCACTCCGGTCGAGTCCATGAAATTCGGTGTGAAAAACTAATGAGCACTTTGGTAAATCCGAATGTCAGCGACACGGAAAGCTACCGATTCGTCGACAGAGTGGCAAGTTGGACCGTCCGTTCCCTGTCCAGGACAGTGGGCGTCAAGAACGTGACCCGCCCGTTCTGGAACAGGTGGCGAGCATCATCCATCTCCGACGAGACGCTTATGCGCTTCCTTAACAGCATAGACAGCATAGACGACTGGCCACACGCCGCCACGGTCCTGCTTGACGAGGCCGCGGACCAGGTTGAAAAGGACGCTGACCAGAGCGCGCAGAAACGCATCGACGGACTTCGCCATCTATCCTATCTGGCGCATATGACCCAGTGGGGCTGCCTCCCCATCAACGACGTGAAACGCACGGCGTACCGGCGCTCCCGTGACTACTATCTGGCGGCCGAGTCGTTGGCGTGGGGGGAGCTCTATCACCGGGTAGAGATCCCGTGGGCTGGTCGCAAATGCTATGGCAACCTGCACCTTCCGCGCAATGGTGGCGTTCCCGCGCCGCTCATCATAATCATTCACGGCATGGATGACACAAAGGAGGAGCACCTCGCGACCGAGCTCGCGCTGCAGGACAACGGATTCGCGGTGTTCTGTCTCGATGGACCCGGCCAGGGCGAGAGCTTCTTTCTCGAGGGACTGACCTGGTCGATGGACTTCACGAAAAGTGTCCAGGCAGCCATGGACGCGGTGAGCGAGCAATATCCGGTCGACGCTTCTCGCATCGGTGTCATCGGCATCAGTTGGGGCGGCCTGTGGGCAATCAAGCTGGCCGCCGAGGACCCACGGGTGGGTGCGGTCTACGACCTCGGCGGACCCGTCGACACGGCGGGGTTCCGGAAACTGCCGTTTTTCCTGAAAAGCAAGTACTGTCAGGTGCTGGGCGTGACCGGCCCAAACGATCTTCCCGAAGCCGACGCGGTTTTCTCGTTGCGCAACGAGGCGTTGCTCGACAACGTGCGGGTTCCGCTGCGGATCGTCCATGGCAGGAAAGACCCACTCGTAACCATACGGGACAAGGAATGGCTCAGGGACAGCCTGCAAACAAGACACAAGGATCAAGAAGTCACGTTGAAAATCTACGATGATGGCGATCACTGCTGCACCGGACACGCGGTGGAGATCCGGCGTGACACCGCCGAATTCTTCCACCGCGCGCTCGATGCCAGCCCGGCGAGATAAACCTGGCATTGAGGGTCACCCGCGCGATGCACCGTCGTTGTGACATCTCGTGGTGAGGCGAAAGGGAGCTTTCAGTCGAGCGGAGTCTTCAGCCGAGCGGAGTCTTCAGCCGCGCGGAGCCCGCGGCCGATTCGCGAATCCACTGAGCCGCCTCGGGCCAGGGCTCTCCGGCACACGGTCACGATTTGACCGACCGCTCTCTGGCGGTGTTGGCACGGCCAGTGGTGTGTCGCTGACGCGGCCGCGGGCAGAGCCGCAGGTGAATCACGGAGGGATCTGAACGTCTTCGTACGCTGGGCCGCGGCGTGCCCGCGGAGATATTCGCGCGCCGCGGCCGGGTGCCACCGATACCCGGCCGCGGCGCGCGAGGCGAAGCACGGTTTCCTCCTCGAATCGCCACCCGGTCCGACACGGGCGGCGGCGCGGGTCAGTCTCCTGCCACAACGGTTCGTCGGCGCGGCACACGGGCGTGGTTGAGCGGTCCAGCTGTTCGCTCGCCTTCCTGAAGAGATAATCATGTCGATCGGGGT
>NZ_CAKJTR010000204.1:5066-7815 GCF_917627355.1 Protofrankia sp. Cj3
AAAGGCCTGGCCGCCGCATCGGCTGAGCCATCCCCACCCCGCCGACGACCTACGGGAATCATTCACAATGACAGTAGGTCGGCAGGGACGCCCTTATACCGCTCGCAATCGGCGGTGAGGATCGGCAGGCCCGTCGCGATCACCAGTACTGCGGCGTGGGTTGCGGGCCAGCCTAAGCGTGGGTGCTGTACGCGGAGGGTGTCGAGGTGGTCGATGCGGCTCAGCCCGCAGATGTCGATCGCGCCGGTAGGCGCCGCAGCTATGGATATCGGCGAGGTGCCCCGCGATGGCGGGACGGGCTGCCGTGACTTCAGCCAGGCATAAGCTCGACGGTGTGGCAGCGCGCCGAGTGCTGGCGGCGGTAACGCAGCTGTCGAACGATCCTCGTCCCCACGGGCTCCGAGCACTCGTTGGTGAGCCTTCGGGTGTGTTCCGGCTCAGGGTGGGCGACTGCCGGGTGATCTACCACGTTGAGGAGGGCCGCCGCCGGACACGCACGGCTGGCGAGGTTGCCTCCCCGCTCGCTGGCACGCCCTACGACCTACGTCACGCGGCGGTCTCGACCTGGCTCAACGCTGGGGTCCCACCGACGCTGATCGCCGAGTGGGCCGGGCACTCCGTCGCGGTCCTGCTGCACGTCTACGCGAAGTGCATCGTCGGCCAAGACGTGGCCGCGCGGCTCCGCGTCGCTGCCGCGCTTGGTCTGTCGGCGGCCCCATGATCGCGACCGCGTATTGTCCGCGAGCGACCGGCGATCGGCAGCAGCAGCCGGGAACGACCGGCGGACGTGGGATGTCGATGCGATCTCCGCAGAGCCGCAAAAACCCTTGCGGCATAGCGCTTTTCTCCTGGTCAGAGCGGAGGGCGTGGGATTCGAACCCACGAGGAGCGTTGCCACCCCTAGCGGTTTTCAAGACCGCCGCCATCGGCCACTAGGCGAGCCCTCCTGACCTGCGGAAACGCTGTCAGGCTACGTCCGGCTCGCCGGGGTCTGCCTGCCATGTACCCGCCATGTGCTGTCCCAGGATCTCACAGCCCCCTCAGGAGCTGTCGGCCGCATCGTCAGCCCGCTCCGGCCAGGCAACAGGGGACGCGGCGTCGCGAGGTTGGGGCACGCACCTCGCTTCGTCGAACCGTCCGCGGGCACGCTCCGGGAAACAAACGAGTCCACCGTCATCGAGTTCCACGGCTTCGGTCGGTCGGCGGAGCGAGCCCAGCCCCGCGGCCCAGCCCGGTGGCAACGGCTGCCGGTGCCGCCGCAGGGCCGCGGGGTGATGTCGGGTCAGGCGGGTGTGCCGCCACGCCGCCGCGCCCGCCGGATGGCGCCGAGAGCCACGTCAAACATGAGGAAGGCCAGCAGGGTCACACCGAGAACGGGCAGTGCCCAACCAGCGGCAGCGGTGAGCACAATCCCAATGACGAGCGCCGGTCGCGGCAACCCACGCCAGGTCCCGCGTGCCGGAGCCGGACCGACGAGCGCCCGCCGTTCATCACGGACGGGCCGCCGCTGCCACCACATCCGATAACCCCAAATGATCATACACAGCAGGCCAACCGCCAAAGATGCGAGGAGCAGCTGGTTGGCTAGGCCGAACAGCAGGCCCATATGCGCGGCGACCCCGAGCTTGGTGAGTTTCGCGAGCAATGGGTAGTCAGCCCAGTCGGCCCGAGAGATGATCCGGCCATCGGCGGGATCGACCGCGACCTGGCTGAGCCGCACCGGCCACAACTTGTCGGTCTGGGCAACGCTCCAGGCCACGCCCGGCTTGGCGGGCAGGTCGATCTCGACCGGTCCGTCCAGCCCGGCCCCACGCGCCGCGGTGAGGACCCGGTCGACCTGCCCGGTGACGCCCGCTTCACCAACGCCCGCTTCACCAACGCCCGCTTCACCGTTACCGGTCACGGAACCGGCCTCGGCCGTACTCGTGGCGGCCATCGCATGGCCCGCGTGGGATGCGGCCACGACGGGTGTAGGCAGGACGGTGTCGAGCTCCGGAGCGTGCGCGTGCAGCGCGTCCAACACCGAGCTGAAATGCGCACCAGCGTACCGCGACCAGGTCAGGCCGGTAGCAGAAAGAAACAGCAGGCCAACCACAAGCCACACCCCGACGCTGCCGTGCCAGGCCATCGTGCGGCGTCGGCCCCGCGCGCCCAGGTCGGGCAGCAGCACCCGCCGCACCCGCCGGGAGTTACGCCATCTGAGCACCCACAGAACCAGGCCACCACCGACCACCACCCACAACCAGCTTGCCGCCACCTCGGAGTACTGCCTCCCGAACGCGCCGAGGTGCAGGTTGCGGTGCAGGTCATCGAGCCATGTGGTCAGCGGAGTACTCCCCCACCAAGTGGTCAGCGCTCCCTGCGCCTGGCCGGTGTACGGGTCGACGTAGACGGTGCGCTGCTTCTCCCCGAGGCCGGGCACGTCGAGCACGACGCGGGTGGTCCGGTCGGCGGCGTCAGCGGGCAGGACGGCCGACACGGTCCCCTCCGGATGGACGGCCCGAGCCGCCGTGACCTGCTCGGCGAGCGGACGCGGATGCGCCCCGACCCGATCGACATACAGCTCGTCCGCGTAGACCAAAGCGTCGAGCTGCGGGGTGAGGGTGTAAGCGAGCCCGGTGAGCGCGGCCATCACCAGGAACGGCGCAACCAGCACGCCCGCGTAGAAGTGCAGCCGTACCAGCAGCCGGCGCGTCCCGCCGACCGCTCGCGACGGCGCGGCAGCGGGTCCTTCGCCGGTGCCAGTACC
>NZ_CAKJTR010000204.1:8116-8976 GCF_917627355.1 Protofrankia sp. Cj3
CCGGCACGAGGGTGCGCGGCAAGCTGGTCGGGTTGCGGTAAGGGCCTGTTGTGAATCGAGGATCCGGCCGGCGAGTCGCGTTCAGGTGGTCTCTGGCAAGACGGGAGCCCGCACCGATACTGGCTGGGTCCTATCGGTGTGGCCAGCAACGAAGCCAGGCGCCAGCTGGGTGTGAATCACCCAGAAAAAGATCCAAAACAGGTGCTGAAAACGGGTGGCCCCCTGCGGGTGACCACATGGAGGAGCAGGGCAGGACGTGACACCCGCCGCATCCACCAAACGGGCGGGATCAGGTCGGCGGCGCGCGGGCGGGCAGACCCGACATGGCGTCGCAACAGCCGGCGGGCGACCCGGCGCGCGGCGGTCGCGGCACCCCGCGCCGCCCGCCACAGCAGCCGTTCCCCGACCGCGAGCCAGCAGGCGAGGACAACCGCGGCCAGCAGGTGCGCGATGGCCATCGCGGGCCCGCCGGGCAGCAGGTCCACACCCGGCACCGCGCTCTGTGACACCATGTCGCCCGCATGGGTGATGGCGGTCACGCCGCTCGAGCCGCCGCCTGCGGCAGCGCCCACGGAGACGTTCGCGATACCGGCGGGTTCGGTGACGGCAAAGGCGAAATGCAGGCCCGCCTGCACCCCGACCACCACGGCGGCGAGTCGCCGGACGGACATCCGTCCCTTGGCCGCTCCCCAGCAGACCCGAGCGGTCACCAGCGTCCCGAACCCCATGACCGACAGCGGCGGCAACCGGCCGCACGCCACGCTGTGTCCGGCAACCGCCAGCAGGACAGCCAGGACCGCCACCGCCGCGGCGCGCACGCCCCGGCCGACGGGTGTCGCGGCCCAGTTCACAAACCCAGA
>NZ_CAKJTR010000205.1:0-8119 GCF_917627355.1 Protofrankia sp. Cj3
CGGTGAGCATGACCGACGCGGGGACGGCGTGGACGATCCCGTTCATGAGGATCATGAGCCGGGGCAGGTCGGGTTCGGACATGCGGGCGGCGACGGTGAGCTGCTGGCGGGCCAGGTAGGTTTCCGTGGCGAGGCGGAGGTTCGCGCCGTGCAGGGCGTTGAAGGCGGCTTTGCCGATGCTGGTCACCGCTGGCCGCCGCGTCGACTTGGCGATCATCGTTCCGATGTGTGCGCTCAGCGTGCGCAGCTGCTCGGGGTCGATGCCGTGCCCGGCGGCGACGGCGTCGATGTGCCGGTTCTGGACGGTGGTGGGTTGGCCGGCGACGCCCGCGGCGACGTCGGTGAGCGCGGCGGCCAGGACGGTGACACCGATCGCGGGCTGGGACTGGTCGGCCGGGGTGAGCTGGGCGATCTCGTCGATGACCTGTTGGCTGGCCGTGGGTCGGGTGCTGCCGGTGTGCGCCGGGTCGGTGGGGGGGTCGGGCCACATGCTGATGTCGCGGGTGGGGATACCGAGGGTGCGGTCGTGGCGTTCTCGTCGGGTGATCGGCCGGGGTTGCCAGGGTGGCTGGCCGAGGTCGGCGCCGGGCCGGTCGGCGGATGTCCGGGTGAAGTAGTCCCAGTCGCGGTGGCCGAGGGTACGGGTGGGCCGGTCCCGTCCCAGGTCGGGGTCGCGACCGGCTGGGGTGTTCACCGCGGCTGCCCGGAGCCGCGGTGGCGTTGCCGGGCGATGTGCCGTTGGCGGGCGAGGTGGGAGGCGCGGAGGTGGGCGGCGACTGCGAGATCGGCCGGGTCGGGGTCTCCGGCGGAGACGATGAGCTGCCAGCCGTCGAGGGTCTCGCGGACTTCCAGCGTTCCGCTGGAGGCGCGGATCGCGACGATGCCGGCGCGGCCGAGTTTCCCGACGAGCCGGGTGGCCTGTGCGTGGTCGCCGTCGAGTTGCGCGGTCATGGCGGCGACGGCGAGTGCCAGCCGGGGATCGAAATGGCCGCAGTGGTCGGTGTCGGCCGGAAGCCGGTCGGGGAGATCGAGGATGATGGGCTGGTCGAGGACGGTGGTGTCCCAGTTCGGTTCCGGACTGGCGATCATCTAAGGTCCATTCCCGGGGTCGGTGGTGCGGCGTGTGGCTGGCTGGGGCCGAGCGGGGGCGGGCCGGCGACGACGACCGGTGTCGGTTCGGTGAGGTCGGCGAGCTGGTCGGGGACGTGCCGGGCGGCCAGCGCGGCGAGGGTGAGGCGGGCCTCGGTGCCGCCGAGGTGGCCGGGCATGCGGGCGTCGAGCAGCGCGGTGAGTTCGGCGGGGGTGTGCGCGAGCGCGGCGCCGAGGTCCTCGGCGTCGACGTGGATCCAGCCGTGCCGGGGGTCGCCGACGGTGGCCTGCCCGTCGTGGTAGGTGATCGTGACCGAGGCCGGTGGCTGGGCGAGTTCGACCGGTAGCGTCTCGCCGCCGGCGAGTCGTGTGCCGTCGCGGCCACGCCGGGGTCCGTCCACCTGCGGTGGTGCGGCGCGGAGTTGGGCGTGGAGGGCTTGCTGCGCGGCGGTGTAGGCGTCTTCGGGACGGTGGTACGGGCCGCGCAGGATGATCCGGTCGGGGTCGACGGCGTGGAGGTAGCCGTACCAGGTCATGACCGTGGTGGATGCTGGCGGGGCCGGCGCGGGGGCGGTTGGCCGTTGATAGGGGTTGCCGGGTGCGATCGGCGCGGGTGGAGCGGCGGGCAGGTCGGCGGCGAACCCGACGACGTCACCGAGGTCGATCTCGGCGGGGGTGAACCCTCGGCGTCCAGGCCCGGATTCCCAGGGATACGCCCCCCACCCGGTCGGCTGTGTCGGGTCGGGCCACAGGGTTGCCGCGCGGACCACGGCGCCGCGCGGTACCTGGAACGGCACGTCGATGACGGTGGCGCCGGCAAGGAGCCGAAACGCCTTCAACGGCGGGTTGTCCGGGACGGTCCGGCGAGGCGGGGTGGTCACGTCGCCGGCGGTGGGATGATCGGCGTCGTGGCCGGGATGGGCGTCTGCTCGGTCGGGGTGGCTGCGCCCGGCCAGGCGGCGGGAGCGGCGAGTGCGGCCAGCGCAGCCAGGGTGATCCGAGGTAGGTCCGGTGCGAGCGGACGGCCGGGTCCGTAGCGACTGAGCAGGTCGCACAGTTCCGGTCGGGTCCAGCGCAATGCCGCGGACAGCTGGTCGGCGGGGACGTCGAGCCGGCCGTGGACCGGGTCGAGGACCCGGATGATGTCGCCGTGCTCCTCCAACCGGAGCGGTGCCGGACGTCCCGTGTCCAGTCCTGGACGGGGCGACCGGGTGACGGTGCGGGATGTGCCGGACACCGTTGGTTCCGGTACCGGACCGTTGCCCGCCCGCTGGACGGCCGTCCGGTGCAGGTCCGGACGGCCGACGTCCGGTCCGGGCGTGTGCGGTCCGGTGAAAAGGGGGCGGACCACATGCGCCGGGCTGACGAGGACATGCCCGGGGTTGGCGTGCCAGGGATGCTTGGGGTCCTCGGCGCGGTCCGGGCGCCAGGCGTAGGAGCGGACCGCGCCGCCGGTGTCCGTGAGCGCCTCGGTGACGGTTCCGGTTTCGATCGCCCGGCCCGGTACGGCGGCTTTGATTCGGGTTCCTGGGGCAAGCCCGGGTGGCGATTCCGGTACGGCTGGCGCCGGGTTCGCGCCATCGGCGCGCACGGCGTGCAGGTTCCGTGCGGTCGGCGCGGTGTCGAACACGACCCGGCTGTGGCGGCGTCGGGCAGGCCCGTCCGGCGGCTTGGGTTGGCTCGTTACCACGGCAGCCCGCTGCCGCCGTCGGAGCCCGGCCAGGTGAGGGGATCAGCGTCCCCGCCGGTCTCTGTGGCATCCCCGACGTCGGATGTGACGTGTGATGTGGCATCTGGTGTGGTGATCGGCCAGTTGTTCTCCGATGGCACCGTGTTGTGCTCGTCATGGCGGTCGTCCGCGCGGACGCGACGGCGCGCTGCCCGGCGCGCCAGCTCGCGCCGCTCCATGCGGCGGCCGGTCGCGAGTGCGTGGAGGTCGGGGTCGAGATACCAGTAGCGGCCGTGCAAATGGGCGGGCGGCAGGGTGTTGTGGACGAGTAGCGCCTGTCCGGGCGCGATCTGGCGTAGCAACGGCGCGGGAAGAAGCTCGAGGCGCGTCGGGGCGTGGGAGACGTTGTGTCGCCCCCCGCCGATGGCCGCACCGCCGAGTCCGCCGGCGTCATCGGAGGTGGACCGTTGGACGGCGTGTTCCTGTCCGAGGAGACCGGCGGCGTAGTCCAGGGTGGACTTGTCCGACAGGCCGGCGAAGAACACTTTGGTGATCGCGTTCGAGACGACGATGTCGGCCTTGGTGGTGTAGGCGGCGTCGATCTGCGCTTTCGACTGGAACACGAGCATGAGTTGGATGCCGAGCCCGGCGCAGGTGGAGATCCGGCCGGGGAGGTTGCGCATCGGCCAGTTCCCGGCCTCGTCGATGACGACGAGCAGCGGCGGGTCGAGCGGGACGTCGGTGCGGCCGACCCGGGCGTACGCCTGTTTCATCAGGTCGTCGAGCAGCCCGCCGAGCACGGGGGCGAGCCGTTCGGCTTCGTCGAGGTCCGCGCACAGGTACAACGTGTTGGCTGCGGCCGGCTGCACCCCGCCGGGTGATCGTGTGCGGTCGCCCAGGAGCCAGTCCAGGTCGATCCGCGGGTTCGCGGCGGACGCGGCGACATCGGGTTCCTGCCAGGGTTGGATCATCTGTCGGGCGACCAGGTAGGTGGAGGACACCTGCTTGGGGTCGTTACGCCACAGCCCGTCGAACCCGGCGAGGACCAGCGTGCCGTCGGTGGCGATGGACGGGTCGTGATGGGCGGCCAGCGGGGCGAGGAGCGTGCGGACACCGTCCTTACTCATCGTCTGGACCCAGCCGACGACGGTGTCCATCCCGACCTCGCAGACCGCGGCGGTCCAGAACAGCAACGCGAGGAGGCCCTCCGCGGCTGAGGTCCAAAAACCCATGTCGGACGACGAGCCGGACGTCCAGGTGGTGGCGTTGGCGATGCTGCGTGCGGCCCGCCGGGCGCCGGCCAGGTTGGCTGCTTCCCGCAGCGGTGACCAGCTGGCGCCGGGCTGGTCGGTGGCGTTCGCCGGGTCGAACACCAGCACCTCGCCGAGCCGGTGTCGCCGGGCGATGGTGGCGGCCATCAGGTCGTTTTTGACCGACAGCGCGACGACGGGGCCGGCCCATTCCAGGATCGCGGGGATCGCCAACGCCGCGGTCTTCCCGCACTGGGAGGGGCCGACGACCAGGACCGCGCCGCGTGGGCCGCGGCGGCGTTCAGCCCAACGACGCAGCAGCGACGGCACGGATGGGTCGAGGCCCAGCCGGGAGTCTTCGGTCGCCACCAGCCGGCCGCGCCATGGCCCGCCGACGCGGCCCAGCGTCAACCGGCCGACCACCGGGCCGGACACCCACAGCGGCGCCAGGTCCCAGACGCGGGCGAACCGCGCTTCGGGGTTCAGACCCATCCGGAGGCGGCGTTGCACCCCGACACCGGTGTGCAGGAACAGCCCGACTGCGACCGCCGTGACGGCGACCAGGAGGACGAGCACCGTGGACGCCATGCCGGCCCACGCGACAACCCGGGCTGCGGGGACCGCGGGCGCGGGTGTCGTCGCGTCGGCCGGGCTGAGGAATCGATCGGTCAGGGCGGCGCCGACCAGTACGGCAACGGTCACAATCCTGCCCAGGAGGCTGGCTGCCGATGCGGTCGCGGTGCGCTCGGGCCGCCGGTGGGGGAGGGGAACCGGGCGGGTCATGCCGCAGTCCCCATCCGCCGGATGCGTGCCGGTGGAGCGGGTAGCTCCAGGAGCTGGGTGAGCTGGACGACGGCGCGTTGCCGGCGGCCTCGTACCGCACGCTCGGTCACACCGGTCCGTAGCGCGATCTCGCGTTCGGTGCGGCCCTCGACCGCGAGCTCGACGAGTAGCCGCACCGCGGACTCGGCCAGCCCGTTCCGCCGCGCGCGGGCGAGGACGTCCACGACCTCGATCAGCGGGTCGTCGGGCGCGTCGACGGGCCTGCCGTCGAGGCGGGCCAGCGGCAACACGGCGCCGATGTCGACCGCGGGCACGGTGCGGCGGTCGATGAGTGGTGGACGGCCGAACAGTTCGTGTTCCGCTTCGTAGACGATGTTCGCGGCGATTTTCACCGGCCGGCGATCCAGCGGATAGGTGAGGATCGCGATCCACGCGGCCGAGGTGTAGCCGGCCAGCAGGGTCCCGAAGCTGGCGTGTCCCCGGCGTGCCCGGACGCCCGAGCGAGCGATCAGCGCGGGCAGAACTCGCTGGAGGAGGATGCGCGCGGCCACCTGATCGCCGTAGCGAGCTTCCTCGACTAGCGCGGCCATGCGCCGGTCCGCGACCAGAGGCGGTACCGTCCGGTCCCGGCCACACCCGGCGACGATCTCATCAGGTGTCCGTAGCATAGCCATATACGCGCGTCGCTGCTGCCAGGATGAAACCCTCGCCGCAACCTCGGGTCGGTCTTTCCACGCGTCCCATTCCGTGAACCAGCGAAGGACATCGTCGGAGACAGTTGGCCGGTGTTCTTTCGGTGGCCGGTCAGGACGATACGTGCAGGTCTTCTCCGTCATGGAACGGCAGCTTTCCTGGCGTCCTCACATGCGGTCCCACACCGGATGTCACAGTAACCGCCATCTTCCAAAAATCATGAGTGTGTGATGCGGCGTGACATGACCGGCCGTGTGCGCTGACTCGGCACTCGGATGGCGTGCGGCGTCACAGCGGGTGCCATTACCGCTGGTCAGGCACGTCCGGCGTGCCCTGGGGGCGATCTCTATTGGGTGCTGGAGATCGCGGAAATCACTTGCCTGCCCGCCTTCCGGAGGGCCATGGCCGCGCACCCATGAATCGACCGCAACACTCGTTCTCAAGGGTGGCTTCGGTGGGGCAGATAGACCGTGATGCGGTGCTGGAAAAAATCGACCTGCGAGCACTCGCCGACGAAGTATGCGGGCCTGCTCGCGGCCGAGGAGCCGGCGCGGCATGGCACTGCCCCAGGCCGGAACATGCCGACGAGCACCCGAGTATGGGCATCTTCCGCGGCCGTACCGGCTACCAGCGGTGGAAATGCCATTCCTGCGGAGAAGGCGGAACCGCCGTCGACCTGTTCATGGCCGCGAGCGGCGTGGGCGCGGGCGAGGCCCTCCGCGAACTAGCCCGCCGCAGCGGGCTCCTCCCGTGGGATGCCGGAGGGTTCCGCCGGTCCACGACACCCACGATTCGCCGCGTGCCACCTCCTCCAGCGGCCCCGCCCACGACAGTGCGAGAACCGGACCCGGCCGTCGAAACCTTCGTGGCCAGAGGCGCCGCGTTGCTGTGGCAGCCCATCGGAAGCGGCGCACGCCAGCATCTGTCCGGGCGTGGCTTCACCGACGAGGTTCTGCACGCGAACCGGGTCGGATTCGACCCCGGACCCCGCCAGCTTGCACGGCCGCGCGGGCTGCCGTTCCGTGGACCCGGCATCGTCTACCCCGCACTCGACCCGATCAGCCGGAGTGCCGTCTACTACCAGGTCCGTTACCTCGACCCCGAGCGGGCCGGACGCAAGTACGATCAGCCCGCCGCGGCGCTCGCTCCCAACCCACGGCTGGCAGCTATCCGATCAACCGTGCCGGCGCCGGCCGGTTACCTCGTCGTCTGCGAGGGTTTCCCCGACGCCCTGACCGCCAGCCAAGCCGGTGTCGCGGCTATCGCCGTCCTCGGTGTCTCCCATGCCAGCACCGACGGTGCGGAAACACTCGCCCAGACGCTGCTGGAACGGTACCCGCGGACCGCGTTCGCGATCTGCTTCGACGCCGACGACCGCGGCACCCGACCTGGAAAGCCAGCGACCGGCCGGATCGCAGCCGGACGACTCGCCGACCGCCTCGCCCAAACGGGTGCGATCGTCGCCCGGCTCGAACCCGCGGCCCCCCACAAGGACCTCAACGACTGGTGGCGCGCCGACCCCGTGTCAGTCACCCGGGAGCTCAGCGGCACAGCCACGGTTCTCGTTCCAGTCGTTCCAGTCGGCCCGGACGTCGCCGCTCTGCGTTCAATCGGCTCCAGCCTTTCGCTACAACCGTTCGGACCGGATCTCATCGGATGAGGGGGCAGGAGCTTTCCTTGACCCGAAGGTCCACAGTCTGATCAGAGCACCGGTTCATCCAAGATCAATGGCCACGTCGTGGCTGGCTCAGCGCACGGTCAGCGGCAATAGCGGACACCCAGGCTGCCCTTTTTGCTTGTCACGAACGTTACCCAGCGCAGCAGGGAGCCGGGCGGGATCTGACGGGTCGGACGTGATCAACCTTGCAGCGACGACGCCGGGACAGCGACTGGAGTCGAGGTAGGGAAGGGCGGCGGTGACGCCGATCTATGACACGCCGGTCTTGAGCTCAACGCCGATCCGCTCCGGGCCCCGCCGGCCCGACCGGGACATCTGGCTGTTCCATGCGGCCCCGGCCGGTGTCGAACCCGACCTCGACCTGCTCTGGAAAGCCTACCTGCGAAGGTTCGACCAGGAAAGGAGCAAGCCGCAGTGCTGTTATAACTGCGGCTTGCTTCCATCGTGGGTGTTTCCTCCCGGTTCGGTGTCACTGTCAGTATCCAGGACGGCCCGCTGGTTGGCCAGCCAGGGACGGCGGGTGTGCTGCCCGCGGGGGGCCACGTGCAGGGCGCGTAGCCGTTCGACCTCGGCGGGGTCGGCATGGACGACCCACCTGCGCGGGGAGTCCGGGTGGCGGTGGGCGCGCACCCAGCCACGGCCGACCCAGGTGTACAGGGTGACCTCGGGCATGCCGATTACGCGGGCAAGGTCGACCAGCCACCATTCGTGCTCGCCCAGCGGCGGGCGGGCCCGGGGTCTGGCGGCTGGTTCGCTCAGGCCGAGGGCACCCATCAGGTCGCGGACGCACTGCCGGTTGAAGGTCTGCCGCCGTTTGGGCGGACGGAAGCCCTCCCGGTTCAGGCAGCCCGCGATCTGGTTGGCGGTGTGCCCGGCGGCGACGAGCTCGCGGACCCGGGCGGCCAGCCGCGGGTAGTAGCTGAGCTGGGTCAGGCAAGCCACCGGGCGCACCACCTC
>NZ_CAKJTR010000206.1:0-4644 GCF_917627355.1 Protofrankia sp. Cj3
GAGGACGCGATCGCCGGGGTCGAGGCGGGGCGTGCCGGAGGTTTCGGGTATGTCGTCGGCATCGATCGGGCCGGGCATGCCGACGCGCTGCGCGCGCACGGCGCCGATGTCGTTGTCGCGGACCTTGCCGATCTGTTGGACGCCGGCAGGGGAGCAGGCGTTGGCGGGGACGGCGTTGGCGGGGACGTTGACAGCGAGCATCGCCAGCCGTCGGCCGAGCCCGGCGGACAGAGCAGGCCCGGCGGCGGGAGCGACGTGTGATCGGCGACATGTCGTTCCCGGTCGAGCCGTGGCAGCTGCGTGAGTCCGGTCTCGACCCGAACCAGCTGGCCAGGGCGGAATCGCTGTTCGCCCTGGCCAACGGGCACGTCGGCCTCCGGGCGAACCTGGACGAGGGAGAGCCGCACGCGCTGCCCGGCACCTACCTCAACTCCGTCCACGAGCTGCGGCCGCTGCCTTACGCGGAGGCCGGTTATGGCTACCCGGAGTCCGGCCAGACGATGATCAATGTTACCAACGGGAAGCTGATCCGCCTGCTGGTGGATGACGAGCCCTTCGACATCCGTTACGGGGAGCTGCGAGCGCACGAGCGGATCCTGGATTTCCGCCGCGGTGTGCTGAGCCGCACGGCCGAATGGGTGTCACCGGCGGGCCAGGCGATCCGCATGTCGTCGGTGCGGTTGGTCTCCTTTGTCCAGCGGGCCATGGCGGCGATCTGCTACGAGGTCGAGCCGCTGGATGCCTCAGCCCGGCTGGTTGTGCAGTCCGAGCTGGTCGCCAACGAGCAGCTGCCGGCACAGTCCGTGGACCCGCGGGCCGCCGTGGCGCTGGAGGCGCCGTTGGTGGCGGAGTGGAACGGCAGCCATGGTTCGCACGCCGAGCTGGTGCACCGGACGCGGTACAGCGCTATCCGGGTCGCCGCTGCTATGGATCATGCGATTGACCGGCGGTCGGCCACGGGGGTGACCGCCGAGAGCGACGCTGACTCCTGTCGCGTGACCATCACCGCGCTGCTTGCTCCTGGTCAGAAGCTGCGGTTCGTCAAGTTCATTGCCTATGGATGGTCGGAGCAGCGCTCCCTGCCAGCGCTGCGCGACCAGGCCGCGGCCGCGCTGACCGCCGCCCGCCAGACTGGCTGGGAGGGGCTGCTCGCCGAGCAGCGGGCCTATCTTGACGATTTCTGGGCCCGCGCGGACGTCGAGGTCGACGGTGATGCCGAGGTACAGCAGGCCGTCCGTTTCGCCCTGTTCCATGTCCTGTCCTCGAGCGCGCGGGCCGAGCGCAGGCCGATCCCGGCGAAGGGCCTCACCGGTCCCGGCTACGACGGCCACACGTTCTGGGATTCCGAGAGTTACGTGCTTCCCGTGCTCACCTATACAGCCCCGGACGCGGCGGCGGACGCACTGCGCTGGCGGCACGCCACCCTGCCCATGGCCCGGGAGCGCGCTCGCCTGCTCGGCCTGTCCGGGGCGGCGTTCCCGTGGCGGACGATTCACGGCGAGGAATGTTCTGGGTACTGGCCGGCCGGCACCGCGGCATTTCACATCAATGCGGATATAGCGGACGCGGTGATCCGCCATGTCCGGGTCACTGGAGACAGCGATTTCGAACGGCACATCGGCCTGGAGCTGCTGGTCGAAACGGCCCGGCTCTGGCGGTCACTCGGCCATCATGATCTGGACGGTGCCTTCAACATCGATGGAGTCACCGGGCCGGACGAGTACAGCGCGGTCGCCGACAACAATGTCTACACCAACGTGATGGCGCAACAGAACCTGGTGGAGGCGGCGAACGCGGTTCGGCGGCATCCCGAGCGGGCGCACGAACTCGGCGTGAACGCGGAGGAGGCCGCGTCCTGGCGGGACGCGGCCGGGGACATGTGCATCCCCTACGATGAAAAACTCGGGGTGCATCCGCAGTCGGCGGGATTCACCCGTCACCAGGTGTGGGACTTCGAGCACACACGTCCTGACCAGTACCCGCTTCTCCTGCACTTCCCCTATTTCGATTTGTACCGCAAGCAGGTGGTGAAGCAGGCTGATCTGGTACTGGCGATGCAGCGCCGCGGGGAGGCGTTCACGGAGGAGCAGAAGGCCCGCAACTTCGCTTACTACGAAGCCCTCACCGTTCGCGACTCGTCGTTGTCCTCGTCAGCGCAGGCAGTGCTGGCGGCCGAGGTCGGTCATCTCGGTCTCGCCCACGACTATCTGCGCGAAGCGGCGCTGATCGACCTCCGTGACCTGCGCGGCCGAGCTCTCGACGGCCTGCACATGGCCTCGCTGGCCGGCAGCTGGATAGCGCTGGTTGAGGGGTTCGGCGGGTTGCGCGACTACCCGGGGGCTGTCAACTCGGGCGCTGTCAACCCGGAAGCTCACATGTCGGGCGTACTGTCGTTCGCGCCTCGCCTGGCGGAAGGGATCAGTAGGCTTGCGTTCACCCTGTGCACGCGTGGACGACGGCTGCGGGTTGAGGTCACCGACTCCACCGCGAGCTACGTGCTGCTGCGTGGCGAACCGATCATGATTCTTCACTGCGGCGAAGCTGTCGAAGTGTCGATGGATGGCCCGGTGCGCCGTGACGTGCCCGCCACCCCGGCCAGCCCCCAGCCGTCCCAGCCACCCGGGCGGGAGCCGAAGCTCTTCCGGGCCGACCCGAGCCGTTGACCGGTTGTTCCGTTGACCGTTTTATGATCGCGGCGGTGTCGGGCCATGGTTGTCTGATGGCACTGCCGCACGGGTGAAGTCACGGTATGCGCGGGATGGAGTCGGGCCGCGTTGTCCCTGGTAGCGGGAACCGTAAATGGCCGAGCCATAGGGATGCGTGGCGGGGGAGGAGAGCCGGAAGAGGCAGAGCTGGCCGATCTTCATCCCCGGCCAGAGCTTGATGGGCAAGGTCGCGACGTTTGACAGCTCAAGGGTGACATGGCCGGAGAAGCCGGGATCGATGAAACCAGCGGTGGAATGGGTGAGCAGGCCCAGGCGTCCCAGGCTGGACTTGCCTTCCAGCCGGCCGGCAAGATCGTCGGGCAGGGAAATGATCTCCAGTGTCGAGCCGAGGACGAACTCGCCGGGATGCAGGACGAACGGGTCGTCGTCGTCCGGGGCGATGAGGTCGGTGAGATCCTCCTGCTCGACGGCGGGGTCGATGTGGCTGTACCGGTGGTTCTGGAACACCCGGAACCACCGGTCGAGCCGAAGGTCGACACTGCTCGGCTGGACGAGAGCCGGATCGTACGGGTCCAGGCATACCCGTCCCGCGGCGATCTCAGCCTGGATATCCCCGTCAGACAGCAACACGTCCGAGTACGTTACCGGTCGCTCCGGTCGCTCCGGTCGTCGCGGGCGGCTGCCGGCTGAGTTGGCCCGCCGCGGGAGCTGGCTCGGTTGATCTACAGCTTCTTCGGGTGCGCCTCATCCTCCAGATATTGATGGTCGAGCAGCCATTGGACGTGCAGGTCGCCGTCGGCCGGGGCGCCGGGGACGAGGGAGCCGTCCAACTGGTACTGCTGGCCGTTACCGGGCTGATCGAACCATGGACGAACCGTTCCGGTGTAGACCGAGAAGGTCTTCAGCACCCGGTAGACGTGGTAGTTGCAGCCAGCCGGATCCGTTGAGGAGTCCAGGTTGCTTGGCGGGATCGACCGGTCGGCGTAGCGGAGCCCCTTCGGCGCGAGGAATCCGCCGCCTGTCCCGCCGAACCGGTCGATTTCCTGCCCGGGAGCCAGTGACGTCACCGTCCGGATGGGAGTGCCATCCGCGTTGATCATGTATCCGTTCTGCGGTGGAAAGATCCAGTCGCCGTTGCCCGAGCGGGCGGCCGGGTTCCACCAGGTGTCCAGGAACTGCTGCCGCGGCTGACCGCCGGTCCTGTCATAGAAGAAGAGCTCTGCGCCTACCGCGCCGAACAGCGGCAGTGCTGCCGGGCCGAGCCGGCGATCGTTGTCCAGGTCGGCCGCTGAGCAGGCGTCCAGCGCGGTGATCGATATCGTCGGCGCGTTGGTGACAGCGCTGTCGCTGGCGGTGGCTGATGTGGTGCCGCCGATGACCAAAACCGCGGTCGCCAGCGAGACGACCGTTTTGCGCAATTGCACGTGTTCCTCCCCGGGGTTGCACTCGGCTGGCGCGTTGACTCCGGAGAGTAGTTCTATGATCTAGCTATCTTGCGTCGGGTCGTCGGTGCGGTGGTTCATTGCGTGTTGTCACCAGCGGTCGCGGGAACGGCGACGCTGCCCGGATGCGACCGGCCCGGAGCGAAGCGACATGAGCACGGCGATGCGGACGGGCCGTCGGGACCATCCCGCGCCGCGCTCGTGCCGGCCTGTAGGATGCTGTACGTACCACGCGGGCGTAGTTCAGCGGCAGAACACGAGCTTCCCAAGCTTGCAACGCGGGTTCGATTCCCGTCGCCCGCTCCACTTTGGGATAGGTCTGTCAGACGGGGTCTGACCTGGGCGTTTCGCAATATCTACTGGGGGGCCGAGCCCCCCATACCCCCCACGTTCCTACGGCTGAGGCCCGTTTGTGCCATTCGCGTGCCAGTAGCGGCGGATGTGCCATCAGGGCCGGCGCGGCCGGGGGTCGCCCTTTGCCAGGCGAGCCGACATGCCCCGTGCGACTTCGGATGCCCGTTCGCGGGTGGCACGCT
>NZ_CAKJTR010000206.1:5028-8487 GCF_917627355.1 Protofrankia sp. Cj3
GGTAGATCAGGGCCGCGCGGGGGGTTGAGTGGCCGCCCAGGTCCATCAGGTCGCGGAGGGCGGCCCCGGACTGCGCGGCGAGGGTGAGGCCGGCGTGCCGGCAGTCGTGAAGGTGGGTGTTCTCGGCCACACCGACGATGCGGCACGCTCGACGCCACCAGGAGCGGTTGTGCCGGCTTACCGGGTTGCCGTCCTTGGTCGTGAAGACGAGGCCACGGTCTTCCTTCTACGCGTGGTCGTGCATGTGGAGGACGACGATGCCGAGGATCGTTTCCGGGATGGGGATCGTCCGGGCGCCAGCGTCCGTCTTGGGCGGGCCGAAGTAGGGTTCCTCGCCGCCGCCTGGCTCGATGTACTGCCCTTCCTTCGGGTCGATCCTGATCTCGCGTCGGCGTAGGTCGACGTCCTTCCGCCGCGGTGCGGCCAGCTCTCCGGAGCGCATCGCCGTTGCCGAAGCCAGCCAGACGAGCGCCCGGTACCGTTCAGGCACGGCATCCGAGAGCGACCAGAGCTGATCGACGGTGATCTCGGGCCGTTTGGTTTCGCGTACGGCGCCCGCGCCCCTGATACGGCACGGGTTGCGATGGATGGGTCCGTCGTCCACAGCGGTAGTCAGGATGCCGCGAAGTAGGCGGTACGACGTGTCGACCGAGACGACGCCTCGTTTCCGCTCGGCCGCTTCCTTCATCAGGCCCGAGTACCATTCGCGGACGAGCCTGGTTGTTATGTCCGCGACGGAGACATCGCGGAACGTCGGGATAATCCGAAGGCGTAGTTGGCGGTCGTAAAGTTGCCGAACGCCAGGCCGAAGCGTTCCGGTTTCCATCCAGTGCGCCGCGAACTCTCCGAAGGCCTGTTGGCCAAGATTGGGGTCGATCCACGGTATCGGCCGCATCGAACAGCAGCTTGCGGACATGAGCCGCTGCCTGACCGCCGTCGAGAACCTCGTCACGACTCAGAGCGCCCACAGGTAAGGGGTCAGCACCCCGGCAACAGGCATTGCCGCCCGCCGGAATCCTGACCCCTTGGCCTTTGTCGCGGTCGCAGCCACACAACCGTCGTTCAGCCTGCTACAGACGTACTCTCACCCGGCTCCCATGGCGACACCAGCTCACCGACCGGCCGAAACACGAGCGTCACGTCAACATCACCGAATGCCTCCGCGAACCCCACCCCAGCTGGCAACGCCGCCCAGGCCCGCGCCACGTCCACCGGCCGATCCGCCGGATGGATCGTGACCGTGTACTCCCCACCGCCGGTCATCGGCCACCAGCCCGCCGCATCGACCGTGCCAGCGCCGCACCCAGCAACATCCGCCCCGCCGCCGGTGCCGGGACGGTGTCGACGAAGAAGAACAGCGGCGTCACCTGATAGTCGTGCCAACCGCTTTCCACCGCGAACAACTCCGCCGACGCCGGTGAATCAAACGTGATCGTCGTATCGCGGACCCGTCGTTCCCCGCCCGGCTCGAAACGCACCACGCCGTAGAGGACAGGCATCCGTCCGCCCGTATTTCCGTCGCCTGTTGTGTTTTCCCCGGTTGCCGTCACCGGCCCCACCGTCCCGTCCCATCGGCTGTGTTAGACGCCGACCCGACCCCGCGGAGACAAACGCCCAACACGGGGCAGGGCCAGCTGTGGCACAGCCTCACGGCACAACACGAGCCAACGGAAGGGGACGTTCCCATGTGAACGTCCCCTGGCCTCAGCCGGCAATCCGTCAGCGACGGCAACACGCCCGCTCAATAGGTGAACTTTCCCTACCTGTCGGGCGTAATCCATGTACTGTCGGCGCCAGTCCTGCCACGAGACGTGTCCCCCTCTCCCGGCCGGAAGGTTGATCAAACATGTCGGCTTTTTCGCACGGCCCGTACACGGTGTCCGCACGGCTCCTTGCCCGCGAGGACATGCGCGCCGCTCTCGCCGCCCGCGACTTCGGCACCGCCTTCCGCCTGATGAAGAAGTACGACGCCGCCAGTCAGGACCGCATCGCCTCCGCGGTCGAGGGACTCGACCAAAGCCGCGTCAGCAAGATCGTGCACGGTCGGGACCGGGTGGCCTCCCTGGAACTAATCGAACGGATCGCGGACGGACTCCGCGTCCCCGGCCGGCTGCTCGGCCTGGCACCTCGCCCATGGGAACCCACTACACGCCCATCGCACACCCATCCAGAAGTGGTGGCGCCGGTAGTCGACAGCCGGTCGGTAACCGCCCAGCAGCCCGTCACCGACCCGGAAGCAACCGCTCAAGGACTCGTGTACGAACCCTCCCTGCGACGTACCCTGAGCAGGGTCGCAGAGCTCGGGAGGGCCGACGTGCGCCGACGGGACGTGCTCCTTCGTTCATCCTTCGTACTCGGCGCACTCGCCGGACCGAGCCGGGATTGGCTCCTGGCCAGCCTGGATGCCGCCGACTCCGGACGCACCGCCCGCGCGGACATGGACGCGATCCACTCCATCCGCACCATGTTCGGCGTGTTCCAGGAAATGGACGTCATCCAAGGCGGCGGCGACATCGCCCGACGCGCCGTCGCCCAGTACCTCACCGAACACGTCCTCCCCCTCTTGCAGGAATCCCACCCCGAGCCCGTCCGCCAGGCCCTCTTCGAAGTCGCCGCCGAACAGACCTAC
Source organism: Protofrankia sp. Cj3 (assembly GCF_917627355.1). NCBI lineage: Bacteria > Bacillati > Actinomycetota > Actinomycetes > Frankiales > Frankiaceae > Protofrankia > Protofrankia sp. Cj3. Next base: position 7,658 of record NZ_CAKJTR010000206.1, read on the forward strand.
CTCGCCGGTTGGATGGCGTTCGACTGCGGCCAACACGGCATCGCGCAGCGCTATCTCATTCAGTCCCTGCGGCTGGCGGAGGCATCGGGAAACCGGATGCTCGGCGCCCACGTTCTCGCCGGTCTCTCCGATCAGGCAACCCAGCTCGGGCACCCCGGCGAAGGACTCCGTCTCGCCCGCGCCGGACGGCACGGCCTCCGCGGACTACGCGCCCCCGCCGCCCTCACCGACCTGTACGTGTTGGAAGCACGCGCGCTGTCGGGCCTGGGCCGTTCCACCGACACCGCCGCCACCATCGCGCAGGCCGAGAAGACCTTCGACCTCCTCAACCCGGCGAACGAACCCGAATGGGCCAAGTTCATCGACGAGCCCTACATCACCGGCGAGATCGCGAACAGCCTCCGTGACATCGGTGACCCCGCCGAAGCCCGCCGGTACGCCGGTCAGTCCGTCGAGGCCGCCCGCAAGCAGAACCGCGGCCGGCGCGGCGCGCTCAGCCAAACCGTTGTCGCGGTCAGCTTCACCCAACAAAACGACCTTGAAGGTGCCGTCACCGCCGGCCATCAGGCCATCGACATTGCCGCCGGAGTCCCCATCTCCGCCCGCTATGTCACAGCCATGACCGATCTACGGCAACGACTCGTTCCTTACCAGCACGACGCCAACGCCCGCGCGCTCCTCAGCCGTATCGACCGCACCGCCCTCGCGAGTAGCGCGGCCTGACACACGTCAGATAACCGTGGCTCTTCGATGGGGTCCGCCGTACATGCTCGCAGGAGTGGCAAGTCCGGCGATATACGTGCAGGCTGCCGAATTAGCCGTTTTAGGAT
>NZ_CAKJTR010000207.1:0-8096 GCF_917627355.1 Protofrankia sp. Cj3
GGCATATTGGAAATATGCCAAGAAGTCCAGTATTCAGATTTCTCCTTAGTACCCCGCCGAACGGTTCAACGTCACTACCCGAGGCAGGAGCCCAGTGCGGTAGTCCCGCTCGCTGGGATCTGTGCGGGGGGCCGCCCGCAAGGGCGGTCCCTACCGCGACCCGTTGGAGGTGGCCGCCGGCCCGCCCGGTGCCTGGGCGATGTGCTCGTCCAGCACCGACAGGGCTACGTTGCTGAGCAACGGCGACAAGATTGACCCTTGCGGTGTGCCGGCGTCGTTCTCCCGGAGCACGCGGTCCTCGCTGAGGATCCCCGCCTTCAGAAACGCCTTCACCAGGCCCAGGACGCGTTTATCCCCTACGCGACCGCGCACCCGGTCCATGAGAGCCGAGTGCGAAATTTCGTCGAACGAGTCCGCGACACACTACTGGCATCGAGGACCTTTCCGCGGCGCTGCGATCGTACGCACATGGTGACATTTGTGCCGTGGCCGCGGTCGAGTTGCTGGTCGCCCACGTGTTCTGGCTTTTCCGGCGGGATTTCCTCGACGGGTTCGTCGAGGCGGTGGACGGGTTTGCGTGGGTGGACTGGGCCGGCGCGGTCGCCGCGGTGGACGCGGGGCGGCTGGTGTGCTCGCGGGGTGAGGACACGGTGCTGCGGGTCGCCGCGAGCCTCGCGGCGGGCGTGCCGCTCGACCTGAGCACGGTCAGCGGCCTGGACGGCCGGGTGCTCGGGCTCGCGGCCCGCGCGGTGCTGGCCGCCGGCGGCCACGGCGCCGGAGCGGAGACCGTTTCATGATCCTGGACAAGGCCTCGGTGTTCACGGTGCGGCTCACCCGGCCGGGACATCCGTTCGACGGGCGTGAGCTACGGGTGCTCGGCCGGATGCGCCGGCACGGCGCACTCGAGCTGGTCCTCGAACTACCGGACGGCAGCAAGTCCATGATGCCGGCCGCCTGGACCGACCACGCCGAGCCGGCCGCGGACGGGGAGTCGCTCCCGGCCGAGGAGCCGACCCTGGGGCGGATCACCGACCTGCTCGACCTGACACGGACTGTTGCCTCTCTGTTGCCCCGTGTTGTGTCGGGGGTTGTCGAGGCGGATATCAGGGAGCAGGTTGAGGGCTGTCCGAGACAGGAGGCCCCCGATGCCGACCCGGCTCCCGCCGAGCCAGCCGCAGCCGCACCTCCCGCTGCCCGGGCTGCCTGCGGGGGTGCCCGACGTGGCGGTGCGGTTGCCGGCCGAGGCGGTCGCGGCGGCGGTCGACCTGCTCGGCCGGCTGATCGCGGCAGCAGCCCGGACGGCGCCCTGTTCGACGCCGGGGAGCTGCGATGAGCCCGTTCGGTAAGATCACCGCCTCGCAGCTGCGGCGCGGCGCAGTCGTCTACCTGCGCCAGTCAACCCTGGCCCAGGTCGAGCGCAACCGGGAGTCGACCGCCCGGCAGTACAGCCTCGTCGAGCGGGCGGTCACGCTCGGCTGGCCGCGGGCCCGGGTCAGCGTGATCGACGCCGACCTGGGGGTGTCCGGCGCGTCGACAGCGGGCCGGTCCGGGTTCGCCGAGCTGACCCGGCAGGTCGCGCTCGGCGACGTCGGGATCGTGCTCGCTCTGGAGGTCTCCCGGCTCGCGCGCAACAACTCCGACTGGTACCGGCTGCTGGACCTGGCCGGGATGACCGACACGCTGATCGCCGACGCCGACGGCGTCTACCACCCGGGGATGTTCAACGACCGGATGCTGCTCGGGCTGAAGGGCACCATGTCCGAGGCCTTATGCCGACGTCGGGATTATGCCGACCTCGGGTCGGAAACCGCTGGTAGGAACGGCCTCCGACCCCCTGACGTCGGCATAATCTATAGGCTTTCGAGGAAGGCCAGGATGTCGTCATTGGGTTGGTAGCGACCCTGCGTGGTGTTCTGCGGCGCTGTTCGTGCGAGGGCTTTCTCTTTGATCGCGAGATCGGCGTGGATGTAGATCTGTGTGGTGGCGACGTTCTCGTGGCCTAACCAAAGGGCGATCACGGAGGTGTCGACACCGGCGTGGAGCAGGCGCATCGCGGTGGAATGACGCAGGACATGGGGTGAGATTTTCTTGCCGCGCAGCGTCGGACAAGACTGTGTAGCGGTGGCGACGTGGGTGGCCAGTCGTCGTTCCAGTCCGTCTCGGCTCAGGGGAGTGCCGCGACGGGTGGGAAACAGCGGGTCGTGCGATTGTCCCGCACGTTCGGTCAGCCAGCCGCGCACCACCGTGACGGTCGCGGGGGTCAGTGGCGTGATCCGCTGCTTGCGGCCTTTCCCGAGGCAGCTGACGTGGGCTCCGGTGCCCAGGTGCAGGTCACCGATGGTCAGTCCGATGAGTTCGCTGGCGCGCAGCCCGGTCTGGCAGGCCAGCATCAGGAGGGCCCGGTCGCGCCGTCCTGTCCAGGTGGTGGGGTCCGGCGCGTCGAGCAGTGCGGTGATCTCGGCCTCGGTGAGGTAGGTGACGATCGTGCGGTCGAAGCGTTTGGGGGGGATCGCCAGCACGCGTTGGATGACCGCGGCATCGTCGGGACGGTGCCATGCGGCGTGACGGAAGAGCGCGTGGATGGCGGCCAAGCGGGCGTTGCGGGTGCGCACGCTGTTGGCCCGGTCGGTCTCCAGATGGTCGAGGAACGCGCCGATCAGGGGTGCGTCGAGGTCGGCGATATTCAGATCGGAGGGTTGTTTGCCGGTCGTGGCGGAGGCGAAGACCAGGAGGAGTTTGACGGCGTCCCGATAGGCAGCGATGGTGTGGATACTGGCCTGACGCTGGTGATGCAGACGGTCGGTGAAAAATGACTGCAGGATCGAGGCGAGAGTACTCACGACCGGCCCTTCAGGTGCAGGTGGAGGCGTTGGCCGGCCAGGGCCATGAGTTCCGGTGCCGCCGATAGATACCAGTAGGTGTGCTTCGGATCGGTATGCCCCAGGTAGGTGGACAGATAGGGCATCATCGCCTCCACGTCGACGCCGGTGCGGTACCAGTCGAGCACGCTGGCCACGGCGAAACTGTGGCGGAGATCGTGCGGGCGAGGGCGGCAGGTCGCCGAGCGGCGGATGATCCCGGCCTGGCGGGTCAGGCGGTTGAAGGTCAGACCGATGTTCGCGTGACGCAGCCTGGTTCCGGCGGTCGATACCAACAGCGCCGGACAGATCGGGCGGGGTCGTGTCTGGTCACGCAAGTGGATGTAGTCGCCCAGGGCACCGATCGCCGTCGGGTGCAGCGGCACCAGCCGGGACTTACCGAACTTCGTGGCACGAATCGTGAGGAGGTCACGCTCGCCGTCGAGGTCGCTGGTGTCCAGGGCGATCGCTTCACCCACCCGCAGACCACCGGCCGCGAGCAGGCCGATGAGGGTCTGGTAGGTGGCCGCCCGCAGCCGTGGCCGCAGGTCGCCCGCCACGATGATGAGCTCACCGATCTCCCGGTCGGAATACAGGTACGGGGTGGCGCGGTCGGGTCCGTGGCGGATCAGATCCGCCGGCGGCACCGCGATGGTGGGGTCGAGGCCGTGGAGGTAGGCGGCAAAGCCCCGCACGGCGCTCAGGCGGATCGCTCGCCAGGCCGTCGACGCCCCGTCCGGCAGGTTCGCCCAGGCCAGGGCGTGGTCGATGGTCGGGGTCTGCGCGCCGTGGGCGTCGAGGTAGTCGACGAACTGGCCCAGGATCCTGCCGGCGGCGCGGAGTTCGTATCCGAGTGTGCGGCGCAGGGCCAGGTAGTCGGCCAACGCCTGCCGCACCGGTGGAAGGGTACTCATGCCGCCACCCCCGGCCAGGGACGGGCCAGGCGCCGCAGCCGCTCACTGTCGACCTTCGCATAGATCGCGGTCGTGCACGGACGCCGATGGCGGAGAACCTGGCCGATCTCGGCGAGGGACCCACCCGCGCCGAGCATGGCCGTGGCCGCGGAGTGCCGCAGCCGATGCGCATGGATGGGCCCCAGCCCGCAGCGGCCGCCGGCGATCGCCACCACCGTGGTGACCCCGGTGGAGGTCAGCGCCCGGTGCGGGGCCTGCGCCCGGACGAAGACCGTCCGGTCGCAGGCGGTGTCGGGGCGGGCGCGACGCAGATGGACGTGTCAGATGCTCTGTGTAAGGGGGTGGATGCCTAGAGTGCCGCTACAGGTGCGACAGAGCACCTGAAACGAAGGAGATCGTAAATGCCGAAAGTAGTCGGACAGGGACGCGAAGTCGAGGACCCGGCGGTGGTGGTACCGGCGCAGGCACGCGGGGGCCTGGTGCTGCCGGACGGGGTGGAGGAGGAGCTCGCGGCGGCGCTGGTGGCCCAGGCCCGGACGGGCGGGCCGGAGCTGAAGCTGACCGGGCCGGGCGGCCTGCTGACCGGGCTGATCAAACAGGTGCTGGAGCGGGGCCTGGCCGCCGAGCTCGACGAGCACCTGGGCTACGGGAAGGGCGACGCGGCTGGTCGTGGTGTGCCGAACTCCCGCAACGGCAGCACCCGAAAGACGGTACTGACCGAGGTCGGCCCGGTCGAGCTCGAGGTGCCCCGGGACCGGGCGGGCACGTTCGCCCCGGCGCTGGTCCCGAAGGGCGACCGCCGGGTAGGGGGCCTGTCGGACACCGTGATTTCCCTGTACGCGGGCGGGATGACGGTCCGGGACATCGGCCACCACCTGGCGCGGACGGTCGGGGTGGAGCTGTCCCACGACACGATCTCGAGGATCACCGACGAGGTCCTCGACGACGTGAAGGCCTGGCAGCACCGGCCGTTGGACGAGGTCTACCCGGTGGCGTTCGTCGACGCGCTGGTGGTGAAGGTCCGTGACGGCGGCGCGGTCCGGAACAAGGCCGTGCACCTGGCCGTCGGGGTCGACCTGGACGGCGTCAAGCACGTGCTCGGGATCTGGGTCGAGCAGGTCGAGGCCGCGCGGCACTGGGCGCAGGTGATGGCCGAGCTGCGCAACCGGGGCGTGCGCGACATCCTGATCGTGTGCTGCGACGGGCTGACCGGCCTGCCCGAGGCGATCGGCAACGCCTACGGCAGGACCACGGTGCAGACGTGTGTCGTGCACCTGATCCGGGCGGCGTTGCGGTACGTTTCCTACGCGGACCGCAAGAAGGTAGCCGCGGCGATGCGACCTATCTACACGGCGGCGAACCTCGACGCCGCGGAGGCCGCGTTGCTGGAGTTCGGCGAGTCCGAGTTCGGCCGGAAGCACCCGGCGGCGGTGGCGGTGTGGGAACGCGCCTGGGAACAGTTCGTCCCGTTCCTGGAGTTCACCCCGAACCTGCGCAGGATCATCTACACGACGAACGCGATCGAGAGTTTCAACTTCCAAATCCGGAAGATCATCAAGAATGATGGGCATTTCCCGAACAACGACGCGGTGGTGAAGCTGCTGTGGCTGGCGATCGTCGACGTCGAGGACAAGCGCGCCCGGGCCCGGGCGAAGGAAGCCGGCAAGCCGGCCGCCCAGCGCAACGCCCCGGGCCGGCTGATCGAGGGCCAACTCACCCAGGGCTGGCGGCCGGCGTTGTCCGAACTCGCCACCGCCTACCCCGGGCGCATCCCGGCCCTGGCGCTCTGACGGCGCCGCCGTGCGGGCCGTGACGACCTCCGACTACCCGGCGGACGTGGCCGCCCAGCTGGCCGCCCGCGCCGTGGTGCTCCACCCCGACGACGCCGCCGACCTCGCCTGCGCCCTGAACCACGCCGGGACGCTGCTCACCCGGCTCGCCGGCGACCCCGCCGCCGAGGCCGCCCACCACGAGCTGACCGGCGGCACCGAGCCCGAGCTGGCGGCCTTCGCTCTCGACCTGCTCGTCCACGCCGCCGACCTGACCGACCTCACCGACACGGAGGACGACCAGCCGTGAACACCCGGCACGGCGTTCCCGCCACCACCAGAAAACACCCACCGACCCGGCGCGCCGCCAACAACCTACCGGCCGGCTCCGATAAAGTAGAAACATCCCAGCCGGGCAGGAACCACGCTCCCGGGCCGGGTGCCGGAGACACGAAGAACACCCGCATAATTCCAGACGCGCGGCAGAAGCCCAGGCACGGGCGGGAATGTCCGAACCGGCCGCGGCGGCAGGCATATCGGGAATACGGGCGCAGGTACACGCAGGGCACGCGAAGAACGCTAGCGGGAAGTTAACGCACCGCGAGAACAGCCCTTACACAAAAAACCTGACAGGCTCACGCAGATAGGCGACGATGGCCTCTCCGACATCGGCCGGCAGGGGAAGCCGGTCCTGACGGTTGCCCTTGCCCCGCACAGTGATCTCGCCGTGGCGCCAGTCGATGTCGGCCAACCGCAGGTTCGCGACCTCCCCAGCCCGTAACCCCAGCCGGGACAACAGCACCAGGATCGCGTAGTCCCGGCATCCCGTCGCGGTGGACCGGTCACAGGAAGCCAGCAGCGCCGTGACCTGCCTCGGCTCCAACGCCTGGGGCAGCCCGGCCAGCGTCCAGGAGGCCACCGACGGCACCGGCACTGGACGGTCCAGGACACCGTCGACATGCACGAAGCACAGCAAAGACCGCAGCGCGGTCACCATTCGGCCCACCGACCGTGGCCACACGGCACCCCAGGACACCACGAACGCGCTCACCGCGGCCGCGTCCAGATGCTCCAGGTCCAGCTGCCCGTCAGCCTGGGAACATTCGGCCAGGAACAGGCGCGCTAGTCGCATATTCACCTCGGCTGTGGAGGCCGCCAGACCTCGTTGGGTGACCAGATAATCCCGAAACCGGATCAGCAACCGTTCCGTCGGCGTCGTCGGGGCCACCGGTTCCGCGCACGCCACCACCCCCAGCCGCCGCAGATAGTCCAGCAGCGGCCGCGCCGATCGGCGTGTCAGCGCGTTGGTATAGCCAGCCGCACGGCGCTCGGCGAAGTACGCGTCCACCGTCTCCGGCGTCAACGCGGACACCGCCAGGTCTTCTGCGACCATCCAGCGACTCAGGTGCGCCGCCAATCGCACCTGCGCCGCCGCCGACAGCGGCGTGTATCCCAACCGTTCCAACTCACCCCGGAACCCCGCGGCATACGGCTCCAGCGGGCCGCGCACCCGGGCCCACGACGGTTTGACCATCATCTTCTCCTCTCGTCAGGACCGACCCGACAGAGAAGATGATCACATTGGTGGTGGCGGGTGTCACCCCTGCGGTTATGCCGACATCCTGCCGCCGGGAACCGCCACCACCAGCGGTTTCCGACCCGAGGTCGGCATAATCCCGACGTCGGCATAAGAGGCCGAACTCCATCTGATCAAACAGCGGATGTGGCACGGACGGCTGAACAAGGCCCGCCGCGGCGAGCTCGCGTTCCCGCTTCCCTCCGGCTATGTCCGTCTCCCCTGCGGGGATGTGGTCTTCGACCCGGACGAGCAGGTGCAGACCGTTATACGCCTGATCTTCACACAGTTCGAGCGGCTGGGCACGCTGCACGGGCTGTTGCGCTATCTCGTGCGGCACGATATCCAGGTGGGCATCCGGCTGCGTGAGGGCCCCGGCAAGGGCACGCTGGAATGGCGCAGACCGAACCGGATGACACTGCAGACCCTGTTGCACAACCCCACCTACGCCGGGATCTACGCCTATGGCCGACGCCGGGTCGATCCGCGTCACCAGGACCCTGCCCGTCCCCGCACGGGCCGGGTCGTCAGGGACCGCGACGCATGGCACGTGATGATCCCGGACGTCTTCCCCGCCTCCATCACCATCGCCCAGTTCGAGGCCAACGAGGCGAAGCTGGCAGCCAACCGCGCCCGCGCCGAGGCCATGGGCACGGTCCGGGGCGGGTGCGCCCTCGTGGCCGGGCTGGTCTTCTGCGGACGCTGCGGCCGGCGCATGACCGTGCGCTACCACTCCCAGAACGGCAAGACCCTGCCGGAGTACCTGTGCGTCCGCGAGATGACGAACTACGGGGCCGCTGAGAAGTGCCAACTGCTGAACGCCGGCTGCGTGGATGCCTTCGTTCAGCAGCAGATCCTTGCCGCGCTCACCCCGGCGGCCGTGGAGGTCTCCGTGCGCGCGGCCGACCAGGTCATCGCTGAGCGCGCGCACCTGGAGAAGCTGTGGCGTCAGAAGCGGGAGCGGGCCGAGTACGAAGCC
>NZ_CAKJTR010000208.1:0-7440 GCF_917627355.1 Protofrankia sp. Cj3
CTCTAAGGCGTCGCCGGAGTCGGCGGAGAACCGGCGGTTGAAGGCCGCAACAGTCAACCGGCCAACATCAGGACCACAGCCGTCGCGCGGCCGGCCTCAAATTCTCATACGAAAGGGTGGCGGCCACGCCGCCCTGGTTGCTCTTGCCACAGGTGGGTCCCTCCGAGCCGACGAGGGAGCATGACGCGGATGGGAGGAGCGGTCCGAAGCCGTGAGGATCGGCAGCTCTATGAACCAGCGGCCGGGAGGAGGGCAATGCCGATCAAGCCCGCCCGGATTCCTTCTTCCCTTTTCCGCCCGGTCTTTCTGGACTGCCCGACAACACGTCATTCATGGTCAACGTCACAGGATCCTGATCGGCATATCGCCCTGCTCACCACACCCGACAGACTGATCGTTCTGTCTCAAACCAGCTTGGCAGAGAGGGCGGCTGCGGTGGTCCTGGTCGTACCGACGCGGGCGCAGCTGTTCGGCTTCCAGCTCGCCGCCGAGCGGCATGCGTCGAATCAGCTGCTGTGCCGACATCGCCGCTCGAAGATTGTCCCTGTGTTCGCGTGCTGACGATACTCTCACGGTCACGAAGGCTGCAGGTCGCTTGCCGGACGTCGGCGTACACAGGCGCCGTGTCAGGGGGCCCATAGGCGGTCGACTGGCATGACATGGAGGCGGTCTTCGAAGGTGTAGGACCGTGCGCCGAGGTAGAGAATCACGCCGGCCAGGAATGCGTTGCCGGTGGCGTCGCGGAGCTTGCGAAGTGGGGTGAGGTCCGAGCCGGGAACCCGGCCGGCGGCTTTGACCTCGAACGCGACCAGCATTCCGTCGTCGCGTTCGACGACGAGGTCAACTTCGTCACCGTCCCGAGTCCGCCAGTGGCCGGTCCCGCTGACCCAGTCGGCCCAGGATGCTTGTTTGAGGAGCTCACCGACGGCGAACGTCTCCAGCAGGTGCCCGAATTCGGTCAGCGCGGCTGGGCTGCGGGCGGCCAGCTTCTGCGGTGTCAGGCGCAGCAACCGCGCCGCAACCCCGGAGTCCAGCATATGGATCTTCGGCGAAGCCGTGGACCGGGCAATGAGGGTGGTGCTCCAAGCAGGGAGACGGTAAAGGAGGAACACTGCTTCCAGCAGGCGGATGTAGCTGTCGGCGGTCCTGTGGTCGAGCCGGGTTCCCGCCGCCGCGCTGGTGATGTTGAGAATCTGCGCGGTCTGGCCGGCCAGCCTCCCGAGCAGCGCCGGCAGGGCCGCAGCCTGGCGGATGCTACTGAGTTCCTGGACGTCGCGTTCGACGCTGAGGCGGACGTAGTCGTCGAACCAGCGCCCCCGGGAGGCAAGGCTGGCGCGGCCAAGCACCGGTGGGAACCCGCCGGTCACGACTCGGTCGATGTACTCCTCGCGTGTCGTCGTCGACGGCGGGGTGCTGACGGCGTTGACCGGGTCGGCGAAAAGGTCATCCAGCAAATGTTCGTGGACCCCGGCGACCTCCCCCTGAGAGAGCGGGTAGACGGGCAGGCGGTGCAGGCGGCCGGTGAGGGCTTGGGCGGCACGGGGAAGTGCTTCGTGCCGCGCCGAACCGGTCAGCACGAAGCGCCCAGGCCGGCCATCCCGGTTCAGCTCGGCTTTGATCGCGTCGAGGACGAGCGGGACATGCTGATACTCGTCTATACAGACCGGGGATGGCCCGGCGACGAACGTCCCCGGATCTCTGGCGACCGCATCCCGGACAGCGACGTCGTCCAGGTCGACGATCTCGGCTCCCCTGCTGGCGGCCAGGCCCCGCAGCAGGGTGGACTTACCCGCCGACCGGGGACCCTGGAGCAGGACCACGGGTTCCTCGGCCAGCCGGCTCTCGATGACGGGAAGCAGACGCCGCTCGACCAGTCCCCGCAGCGGCGTACTCACCGCTCGATGATAGTTGACCTCCACATTTGCCAGCCACTCAGTTCCAGATCTGCCAAAGGCCGAGCTCCAGATCTGCCGGCCACGTAGTTCCAGATCTGCCAGTCCCTGTGGCGTGCAACGTGATGGATAGGGCCGCTGAGCGCCCGTCCGCGGTCAGGCCTGTCAGCGGTGCCTGGTACTAAACCAGGTATGCCCGAACAGCCTGGCGTACCCCGCCCAACAGTGAGCGCCAGGACGGTCCGGGGCCCGGCGCGGGCCACCGGTCCGGGTGCGCTGGAGCCAGCGGGCGACCTGCCGGTCGCCAGGGTAGTGGTGGACGTGCCACATGCTCATCTGGACCGGTTGTTCGACTACACGGTGCCGGCGCGGTGGGCGCAGGCCGCGGTCCCCGGCGCGCGGGTCCGGGTTCGCTTCGCCGGCCGGCTCGTGGACGGGTTCATCCTCCACCGGTGCGAGCGGTCGGAGCACACCGGCGCGCTCACCTTCCTGAGCCGTGTCGTGTCGCCGGAGCCGATCCTTGCACCCGAGATCGCGGAGCTGGCCCGGACGGTGGCCGACCGCTATGCCGGGACCCTTGCCGACGTGCTCCGCCTGGCGGTCCCACCCCGGCATGCCCGGGTGGAAAAGGAGCCACCGCCGGCTACCGACCCGCCAGTTGCCGACCTGCCGGCTACCGACCTGCCGGCGGGCGACTGGTCGCGGTATCCGGAGGGCGAACGGATGATCGCCGATCTGGCCGCGGGCGGCAGCCCCCGGGTGGTGTGGTGGGCACTGCCCGGTCCGTCCTGGCCCGCGATGGTGACCGCGGCCGTCGCCGCCACGGTCCGATCGGCCCGGGGCGTCCTGATCGTCGTCCCCGATCACCGCGACATCGACCGTGTTGCCGACGCGATGCGGGGTGTCCTCGGCGCGGCCGGTTTTGCCGCGCTCAGCGCTGATCTCGGCCCGGCCGAACGGTACCGCCGTTTCCTGGCCGTCAGGCGGGGGAGCGCACGGGTCGTGGTGGGCACCCGCGCGGCTGTGTTCGCACCGGTCCGGGATCTTGGCCTGATCGTTGTCTGGGACGACGGGGACGATCTGCACGCCGAACCCCGCTCGCCCTATCCCCACACCCGTGACGTCGCGGTGCTGCGCTCCCGGCAGCAACGGGCGGGGCTGCTCATCGGCGGGTGGTCGCCGTCGGCCGACGCGCAGGCACTGGTTCGCGTCGGCTGGGCGGGTGCGCTGGTCCCGCCGCGGTCGGTGGTGCGGGCCGCGGCCGCCCGGGTGGAAGCCACCGGTTCGGACTTCGAGGAGGCCAGAGATCCAGCGGCGCGGGCCGCGCGGTTGCCGTCGCTCGCCTGGCGGGCGGCCCGGGAGGCGTTGGCCGCCGGCGCGCCGGTCCTCGTCCAGGTGCCCCGGCGCGGGTACCAGCCCTCACTGGCCTGCGCGGGCTGCCGCCGGCCAGCCCGGTGCGGCCGTTGTCAGGGGCCGCTTGGGCGCCCGAGCGGCGCCGGACCGCCGGCCTGCAACTGGTGTGGACGCCCCGCCGTTGATCTCACCGGCCGGCCGTCGGCGGAGGCCGCCGGATGGCGGTGCCCATCCTGTGAGGACGCGCGGCTGCGGGTGACCGTCGTCGGCGACCGGCGGACCGCCGAGGAACTCGGGCGCGCGTTCCCGGGCGTCACGGTCCGCACGTCCGGCCGGGACGGCGTGCTGGCGACGGTCGCGGCGGCGCCCGTTCTGGTGGTGTCCACGCCGGGCGCCGAGCCGCTCGCCGACGGCGGCTACGGCGCGGTCCTGCTGCTCGACACCTGGGCGTTGCTCGGCCGCACGGACCTGCGTGCGGCCGAGGAGACCCTGCGGCGGTGGTGCGCGGCGGCGGCGCTGGCGCGGCCGGCCGCCGACGGCGGCCGGATCATCGTCACCGCCGATGTCGGCCTGGCGGTGGTGCAGGCGCTGACCCGCTGGGACCCGGGCTGGTTCATCCATCGTGAGCAGGACGAACGTGCGGCCCTCGGCTTTCCGCCAGCGACCCGGATCGCCGCTGTCGAGGGCGCTGCCGGCCCGGTCGCCGAACTGATCGCAGCCGCTGAGCTCCCGGCTGGCGCCGATGTGCTCGGCCCGGTTCCGGTGGCGGGGCCAGGCGGGCCAAGTGGGCTGAGTGGGCCGGGCGGCCCCAGCACCGGTGCCGGGGCCGGCGCCGGGCAGCCCGCGGCCGGCGAGCAGCGGTGGGAACGCGTCCTGGTGCGCGTCCCCAGAGCCCGCGGCCAGCAGCTGGCCGTTGCGCTCAAGGCGGCGCGCGGCGTGCTCGACGCCCGCAGGTCCGCGCCGGTCCGGGTCATCCTCGACCCGGTGGCCTTACTGTGACGGGCGGCTGTGCCGGGCGACGTGCCAGCAGGTGACCGGCGGCTGCGCGGGCCCGGGTGTTTTCGCGCCCGTGGGCCCTTGGTCCTACCGTGGAAGCCCGTAGCATGGATTCTCTTCATCGGGTGTGGCCGCGATCGAGTGTGGCCGCGCGGCCACAGTGCTCGACAGGTGTGTATCCGGAAGGGGTGCGACAGTGACGGTCCGGGAGATCCGACTGTTGGGGGACCCGGTGCTGCGGACGGTGGCCGATCCTGTCACCACGTTCGACAAGGAGCTCCGCCGGCTCGTCGCGGACCTCACCGACACGATGCACGAGGCGGACGGGGTCGGGCTGGCGGCGCCGCAGCTCGGGGTGTCCCTGCGGGTGTTCGCCTATGACGTGGACGGCGAGGTGGGGCACCTCGTCAACCCACTGCTGGGGCCGTTCAGCGAGGAGCTGATGGATGGCGAGGAGGGCTGTCTTTCCCTGCCTGGCATCGCGTTCGAACTGAAACGGCCGGAGCGGGTGCTGGCTGTCGGCCAGAACGTCCACGGCGACCCTGTCACGATCGAGGGTAGTGGCCTGCTGTCACGCTGCGTCCAGCATGAAACCGATCATCTGGATGGTGTGCTGTTCATCGACCGGCTGGACCGGGCCACGAAGAAGGCCGCGATGCAGGCGATCCGCGAGGCGCAGTGGGCAGGGCAGACCCCTCCCGCGGTGAAGACCTCGCCGCATCCGCTGTTCGGGCGCGCCCGCTGATGCGGCTGGTGTTTGCCGGCACCCCGGCCGCCGCGCTGCCGAGCCTGCGGGCGTTGCTCGACTCGCCCCGCCATGAGGTCGTCGCGGTGGTGACCCGCCCGGACCGGCCGGCCGGCCGCGGTCGCAAGGTCGCCCACTCGCCGGTGCGGGCACTCGCCGAGGAGGCCGCGGTGGAGGCGCTGGTGCCCGAACGCCCGCGCGATCCCGCTTTCCTCGCGCGTCTCGCCGAACTGGCGCCGGAGTGCTGTCCGGTGGTGGCTTACGGAGCGCTGCTCCCGCGGGCCGCCCTCGACATCCCCAAGCACGGCTGGATCAACCTGCACTTCTCCGTGCTCCCGGCGTGGCGCGGCGCCGCCCCGGTGCAGCATGCCCTGCTCGCCGGGGACGAGGTGACCGGCGCGTCGGTCTTCCAGATCGAGGAGGATCTCGACAGCGGCCCGGTCTACGGGACGCTCACCGAGACCATCGGCGGTCATGATACCGCCGGTGACCTGCTGGAACGGTTGGCCGACGCGGGCGCCAGGCTGCTCTTGGCCGTGCTGGACGGCATTGACGACGCGGCTGCGCGGGCCCGGCCGCAGGCGGCCGAGGGCGTGTCGATCGCGCCCAAGCTGACCGCGGCCGACGTGCGCATCGACTGGTCCGCGCCGGCCCTCCACATCGACAGGCTGGTTCGGGCGGCCACGCCGGCACCTGGTGCCTGGACGACCTTCCGTGATCATCGGATCAAGCTCGGTCCGGTGCGGCCGTGCTCCACCTCGGGGGACCTGCGGGTCCCCGCGCTGGAGCCCGCGCAGATCGGCGTGTCCGCCGGGCACGGGGAGATCGCCGTCGGTACCGGCGGCGGAGCGGTCCTGCTGGGTGAGGTGCGTCCCGAGGGCCGTGCGTCCATGACCGCCAGTGCGTGGGCTCGTGGCGCCCGGTTGACTGACCGTGAAAGGTTCGTGTGAGCAGGGCTACCACCACCGGCTCCCCAGCTGCCTCCTCCGCGCCGGGGAGTGCCCGCTCACCACGGGCGGTCCCGGCGGATCCCGCGCGGTTGCTCGCCTGGGAAGTCCTGCGAGCGGTGGACGAGCGCGGTGCCTACGCGAACCTGCTGCTTTCGGCCCTGACCGCGCAGCGTCAGCTCCCGGTCCGGGACCGGGGGTTCGCCACCGAGCTGACCTACGGCACGCTGCGTGCGACGGGCATCCTGGACGCGCTGCTCGCAACAGTCACCAGCCGTCCGGTGGACGCCGTGGACCCGAAGGTGCGCGATGCCCTGCGGCTCGGCGCCTACCAGCTGCTCTATACCCGGGTGCCGACGCGTGCGGCGGTCGCGTCAACCGTTGACCTGGTTCGCCACACCAGCGGCGAGCGGCCGGTCCGATTCGCCAACGCGGTCCTGCGGCGGGTCGCGTCGCGGGTGGACGAGACCGGCGGTGACCTCGCGGCCCTGCTTGCCGCGCCGAGCTACGAGGACGACCCGATCGGTCATCTCGCGCTGGTCACCGCCCATCCGCGCTGGGTGGTCGAGGCGTTCGCCGCGGCGCTGGGCGGCGACCTGGCCGAGACCCGCTCGGCGCTGGCGGCCGACGACCAACGGCCGACCACCCATCTAGTCGCGCGACCCGGTCTGATCGACGCCGAGGCGCTGCTGGACGCGGTCCGGGACGGGGGCCTGGCGGGCACGCCCGGTCTGTGGTCGCCGTATGCGGTCCGCCTCGCCGGTGGTGATCCGGGACGGCTCGCGGAGGTCACCGACGGCCGGGCCGGTGTGCAGGACGAGGGCAGCCAGCTGGTCGTGACGGCACTGTCGAGGGTGGCGACGCGGGGTACGGACACCGGGGTGAGCGTCGACCTGTGTGCCGGCCCTGGCGGCAAGACCGCCGTACTGGCCGGTCTGCTGCCCGCGAGCAGGCTGGTCGCGCTGGAACCGCGGGCCGCGCGGGCCAGGCTGGTGACCCAGGCGGTGGCCGGCCGGTCCAACGTTCTGGTGACCCGGGCGGACGGCCGTAGGCCGCCGCTACGGCCGGGGAGCGTCGACCGGGTGCTGGCCGATGTCCCCTGCACCGGTCTCGGGGCGCTGCGACGTCGGCCCGAGGCCCGCTGGCGCCGTGCGCCCTCCGACGCCGTGGTGCTGTCCCGTCTCCAGCGGCTGCTGCTGGCCGCGGCCCTTGACCTGGTGCGTCCTGGCGGTGTCGTCGCATACGCCACCTGTTCGCCGCACCCGGCGGAGACCACCGACGTCGTGACGGACGTGGCCGCGCGGCGCGCTGACGTGTCCGTTCTGGACGCCCGGGTATTCCTGCCCGAGGTGGGCGCTCTCGGTGACGGCCCGTTCGTACAGCTGTGGCCGCACCGGCACGGCACCGACGCGATGTTCCTTGCCCTCCTGCGCCGCACCTAACCGACTGCTGGTCGCTCTAAGAAGATCCGCTTCTACGCATATGCCCTGTGCATGCGCTGGGTGCT
>NZ_CAKJTR010000208.1:7575-8188 GCF_917627355.1 Protofrankia sp. Cj3
GGGTGCTGGTGTGTCGGGTGCGCTCATGGGCTGACGGGATGACCGAGACCACTGACATCTCGACGTTCATCGGAGCCTGGCGGCCCAGAGCCGGCCGATACGCTCGCAGGCGTGGCCACCGCGCAGATCTACCCGAGCCTGCTCGCCGCCGACTTCGGGCGGATCGCGCAGGCGGCCCTGTCGGTCGAGGGGCACGCCGACTGGTTGCACGTCGACATCATGGACTACCACTTCGTCCCCAACCTGGCGCTGGCGCCGGATACCGTGACCGCGTTGCGCACGGTCACCGCAACCCCGCTTGACTGCCATTTGATGATCTCCGATCCGGACCGCTGGGCCGCCGGCTATGCCGAGCGGGGCGCGGCCAACGTCACGATCCACGCTGAGGCCGTCACCGACCTGCCCCGTACCACCGATGCCATCCGGGCGGCCGGCGCGCGCACCGGCCTGGCGGTGAAACCGGCTACTCCCGTCGAGCGTTACATCGATGACCTGCATCGCTTCGACCTGCTGCTGCTGATGACCATCGAGCCGGGGTTCGGGGGGCAGACGTTCATGGACGAGGTCCTGCCGAAGATCGCGGCGGCGCGGCGGCTGCTGGACGACCGCGGCC
>NZ_CAKJTR010000209.1:0-8040 GCF_917627355.1 Protofrankia sp. Cj3
CCTTCGGTGTGACCGCGGCGGCCCCCGTCGCCGTCGCCGTGGCCGGCGGTGCCGGTCCGGCATCCGAGGCGCCGGCCGTGGAGGAGCAGGATGAGTTCGACGTCATCCTCACTGCCGTCGGTGACAAGAAGATCCAGGTCATCAAGGAAGTCCGTGCGTTGACCAGCCTGGGCCTGAAGGAGGCCAAGGACCTCGTCGACGGCGCGCCCAAGCCGGTCCTGGAGAAGGCCAGCAAGGAAGCCGCGGAGAAGGCCAAGGCCGCGCTTGAGGGTGCCGGCGCCACGGTCACCGTCAAGTAGGCATCGGTACGTAGGTACTGATCGGTCGGGCCGCCGTTTCCTGGTTGGCAAGCCGCACGGCGGCGGCCCGGCCCATGCTCGGGCCCTGCGGTGAGGCCTGTTGTCGAGGCTTCACCGTCGCCGGGTAACGTCAGTTCCGGCCGGGCCGTGGTGGTCCGGCCGGCATGGGACCTGGGCCGAGCGCGCGCTGGATGCCGTATTGTCACGGGCGCCGACGCGCGGCTTTCCGGTTGGGGTTGACGACCTCATCCGGGACGGAGTTCCATCATCGGGAAGCGGTGAGACATACCTGTCGAGCAGCCTTGCCAGCAGTGCGGCCGTCGGCTACACTGCTCGTTTGGGCTGCCCTTTCGTCGTGCGCTCGCGGTTCCTTCGGGTACGCGACGGTTCGGTCCCCCGCGTAACCGCGTCCTCTGGCGCGGCCGTCCAGACGTAACGACCGAGGTAATCCGAGCGAAACCGTTGATCGCAACCTGCCACCGAATCGCCGCCGCGTCACCAGCCCGGGATGACCCTCCCACACAGGTGTCCTCCTTCGGAAGATGTCGTGACGGACTACTCGTCGACGCCCGTGTCGCATCTGCCCGCACCGTGGGGCAGCAGCGCGCTCCGTCGGACTACCCCCGCCGACACTCCACACAACCGTAGCGAGACACTGATCACCCGACCACCCTTCGCCGGATTGTTCGAGTAGGCCGAGGGCAACGTGAGAAGAATCATGATCCCGTTGTCGGAGGCCCAAGGACGCACGAGCACCGCCAGCCCGACGATCAGGCCACCGGAAGGACCACCTTGGCCGCCTCGCCTCACTCCTCCCGCATCTCGTTCGCAAAGATCATCGAGCCTCTTGAGGTCCCCGATCTTCTCGCCCTGCAGACCCAGTCCTTTGACTGGCTGATCGGCAATGAGGCGTGGGCGGAACGGGTCCAGGAAGCCATCGACGCCGGTCGTGACGACGTACCCGTCACGTCGGGTCTCGAGGAGGTCTTCGAGGAGATTTCTCCTATCGAGGACTTCTCGGGTTCGATGTCTCTGTCGTTCCGTGATCACCGTTTCGAGCCGCCGAAGTACTCCGTCGAGGAGTGCAAGGACAAGGATATGACGTACTCGGCCCCCATGTTCGTGACGGCCGAGTTCACCAACAACAACACCGGCGAGATCAAGAGCCAGACGGTGTTTATGGGCGATTTTCCGCTTATGACACCAAAGGGAACCTTTGTTATCAATGGGACCGAGCGGGTCGTCGTCAGCCAGCTCGTGCGTTCGCCCGGTGTGTACTTCGAGAAGACCATCGACAAGGTGTCCGACAAGGACCTGTTCTCCTGCAAGGTCATTCCTTCCCGGGGTGCCTGGCTGGAGTTCGAGGTCGACAAGCGGGACACCGTCGGCGTACGTATCGACCGCAAGCGCCGCCAGTCAGTGACCGTTCTGCTCAAGGCGCTCGGCTGGGACGAGGCGCGCATTCTTGAGCGTTTCGGTGACTTCCCGTCGATGCGGGTGACGCTGGAGAAGGACCACACCTCCAGCCAGGACGACGCGCTGCTTGACATCTACCGCAAGCTGCGGCCGGGTGAGCCACCGACCCGCGAGTCGGCCCAGACACTGCTGGAGAACCTCTTCTTCAACCCGAAGCGTTACGACCTGGCGAAGGTCGGTCGCTACAAGGTGAACAAGAAGCTCGGTGTCGACGTCCCGCACGACGTGGGCGTGCTGACCGAGGACGACGTCGTCCGCACGATCGAGTACGTCGTGCAGCTGCATGCGGGTAAGGACCAGTCCTATGACGTGGACGACATCGACCACTTCGGCAACCGCCGGCTGCGTACGGTCGGTGAACTGATCCAGAATCAGGTGCGCCTTGGTCTCGCCCGGATGGAGCGGGTCGTCCGGGAACGGATGACCACTCAGGACGTCGAGGCGATCACTCCTCAGACGCTCATCAACATCCGGCCGGTCGTCGCCTCCATCAAGGAGTTCTTCGGCACCAGCCAGCTGTCCCAGTTCATGGACCAGACCAACCCGCTGGCGGGCCTCACGCACAAGCGGCGCCTGTCCGCGCTCGGCCCTGGTGGGCTCTCCCGGGAACGGGCCGGCTTCGAGGTCCGTGACGTCCACCCCAGCCACTACGGCCGGATGTGCCCGATCGAGACGCCGGAAGGCCCGAACATCGGCCTGATCGGTTCGCTGTCGACGTTCGCGCGGGTCAACCCGTTCGGTTTCGTCGAGACGCCCTATCGCAAGGTCGTGGCCGGCCGGGTCACCGATCAGATCGACTACCTCACCGCGGACGAGGAGGACCGGCATGTCATCGCGCAGGCGAACGCGCCGCTGACGGCCGACGGCTCGTTCGCCGAGCACCGTGTCCTGGTGCGCCGCAAGGGTGGTGAGGTCGAGTTCATCCCGCCGGACGAGGTCGACTACATGGACGTCTCGCCGCGCCAGATGGTGTCGGTGGCCACGGCCATGATCCCATTCCTTGAGCACGACGATGCCAACCGCGCCCTGATGGGCTCGAACATGCAGCGCCAGTCCGTCCCGCTGCTGCGCAGCGAGGCACCGCTGGTCGGTACCGGTATGGAGGCCCGCGCGGCCAAGGACGCCGGTGACGTGGTCGTCTGCGCACAGGCCGGTGTGGTCGAGGACCTGTCCGCTGACTACATCACCGTGATGCATGACGACGGCACCCGGCGGACCTACCGGATGGCGAAGTTCCGCCGCTCCAACCAGGGCACGTGCATCAACCAGAAGCCGATCGTCGACGAGGGCGACCGGGTCCTGGCGGGCCAGGTCATCGCGGACGGCCCGTGCACCGACAACGGCGAGATGGCGCTGGGCAAGAACCTCCTGGTGGCGTTCATGCCCTGGGAGGGGCACAACTACGAGGACGCGATCATTCTCTCCCAGCGGCTGGTCCAGGACGACGTACTGTCCTCGATCCACATCGAGGAGCATGAGGTCGACGCCCGGGACACCAAGCTTGGCCCTGAGGAGATCACTCGGGATATCCCGAACGTCGCTGAGGAGGTCCTTGCTGACCTTGACGAGCGCGGGATCATCCGGATCGGCGCCGAGGTCTCGCCTGGTGATGTGCTGGTCGGGAAGGTCACGCCCAAGGGTGAGACCGAGCTGACCCCGGAGGAGCGGCTGCTGCGCGCGATCTTCGGTGAGAAGGCTCGTGAGGTCCGGGACACCTCGCTGAAGGTGCCGCACGGAGAATCCGGCAAGGTCATCGGTGTCCGGGTGTTCTCGCGGGAGGACGGCGACGAGCTTCCACCGGGGGTGAACGAACTCGTCCGCGTGTACGTCGCCCAGAAGCGCAAGATCACAGATGGTGACAAACTCGCTGGCCGCCACGGCAACAAGGGCGTCATTGCGAAGATCCTCCCTGTCGAGGACATGCCGTTCCTGTCCGACGGCACGCCGGTGGACGTCGTGCTGAACCCGCACGGTGTGCCGCGCCGTATGAACATCGGCCAGATCCTGGAGACCCATCTCGGTTGGGTGGCCAAGACCGGCTGGCAGGTCGACGACGGTGACGAGGACTGGAAGGAGCGCCTGCGCGGTATCGGTGCGCATCAGGCGCCGCCTGACACCAACGTGGCGACACCGGTGTTCGACGGCGCCCGGGAGGAGGAGATCACCGGTCTGCTTGCCTCGACGCTGGTGAACCGCGATGGTGACCAGCTGATCGGGTCCAGCGGCAAGGCACGGCTCTTCGACGGCCGGACGGGTGAGCCCTATCCGTACCCGGTGGCGGTCGGCTACATCTACATCCTCAAACTGCTGCATCTGGTCGACGACAAGATTCACGCCCGGTCGACCGGTCCCTACTCGATGATCACCCAGCAGCCGCTGGGCGGTAAGGCGCAGTTCGGTGGACAGCGCTTCGGTGAGATGGAGGTGTGGGCGCTTGAGGCGTACGGCGCCGCCTACGCGCTCCAGGAGCTGCTGACCATCAAGTCCGACGACGTCCTCGGCCGCGTCAAGGTCTACGAGGCCATCGTCAAGGGCGAGAACATCCCCGAACCAGGCATTCCGGAGTCCTTCAAGGTCCTTATCAAGGAAATGCAGTCGCTGTGCCTGAACGTGGAGGTTCTGTCCAGCGACGGCGTCTCCATTGAGATGCGTGACACCGATGAGGATGTCTTCCGTGCCGCGGAGGAGCTCGGTATCGATCTGTCCCGGCGGGAGCCGAGCAGCGTTGAGGAGGTCTGACGACTAGCGGGCCGACGGGAGTGCGGTCATGTTCCGCCGCACGCCCGGGGCCCCAGGGAGCCCAGTGGTCGCCGATCGTGAGTGCGAATGGATCTATGGGTGGTCGTGACTCGTGGCCGGTGGCCACGGGCTCACGTCACGGCCGCCGGGTGCTCCGGACGCGCTGATCGTTTCTCGGCGTCCCCGCCGACCTTGGAATAACTGACGGCAGAAGCCCCCCGTCGCCGCCATTACTCGCAATGCCCGCCGGCGATGGGGGCAGCCAGACGGCAGAGAGAGAAGACACGTGCTCGACGTCAACTTCTTCGACGAGCTGCGCATCGGCCTCGCCACGGCGGACGACATCCGCCAGTGGTCACACGGTGAGGTCAAGAAGCCGGAGACAATCAACTACCGCACCCTGAAGCCGGAAAAGGACGGGCTTTTCTGCGAGAAAATCTTCGGTCCGACCCGGGACTGGGAGTGCTACTGCGGCAAGTACAAGCGCGTTCGCTTCAAGGGCATCATCTGTGAGCGCTGCGGTGTCGAGGTCACTCGCGCGAAGGTGCGCCGTGAGCGGATGGGCCACATCGAGCTGGCCGCGCCGGTCACCCACATCTGGTATTTCAAGGGTGTGCCGAGCCGGCTCGGCTATCTGCTCGACCTCGCGCCGAAAGACCTTGAAAAGGTCATTTATTTCGCCGCTTATATGATCACAAGTGTGGACGTCGAGGCGCGCCACCGCGACCTGCCCACCCTCGAGGCACGGATCTCCGTCGAGAAGCAGCATCTCGAGGACAAGAAGAACGCCGACGTCGAGACGCGGCAGAAGAAGCTTGAGGCGGATCTCGCGCAGCTGGAGGCCGAGGGCGCCAAGGGCGACGCCCGGCGCAAGGTCCGCGAGGCGGCTGAGCGCGAGATGCGCCAGATCCGTGACCGCGTCCAGCGGAAGATCGACGATCTGGGCCGGGTGTTCGACCGCTTCAAGGGCATGAAAGTTCAGGACCTTGAGCCTGACGAGCTGCTCTACCGTGAGCTGCGGGACCGCTTCGGACAGTACTTCGAAGGCGGTATGGGAGCCGAGGCGCTACAGCGCCGGCTCGTTGACTTCGACCTGGCCGCGGAGGCCGAGTCACTGCGGGAGACCATCCGCAGCGGCAAGGGCCAGAAGAAGGCCCGGGCGCTGAAGCGTCTCAAGGTGGTCTCGGCGTTCCTGAACACCCGCAACTCCCCGAATGGGATGGTGCTCGACTGCGTTCCGGTCATTCCGCCGGACCTGCGCCCGATGGTGCAGCTCGACGGTGGTCGGTTCGCCACGTCCGACCTGAACGACCTCTACCGCCGGGTGATCAACCGTAACAACCGGCTCAAGCGGCTGCTCGACCTCGGCGCGCCTGAGATCATCGTCAACAACGAGAAGCGGATGCTGCAGGAGGCCGTCGACGCGCTGTTCGACAACGGTCGCCGCGGCCGGCCGGTCACCGGTCCGGGTAACCGCCCGCTCAAGTCGTTGTCGGACATGCTCAAGGGCAAGCAGGGGCGGTTCCGGCAGAACCTGCTCGGCAAGCGCGTCGACTACTCCGGGCGTTCCGTCATCGTCGTCGGCCCGCAGCTGAAGCTGCATCAGTGCGGTCTGCCCAAGCAGATGGCGCTCGAGTTGTTCAAGCCGTTCGTGATGAAGCGGCTGGTCGACCTCAACCACGCACAGAACATCAAGTCCGCCAAGCGGATGGTGGAGCGAGCCCGTCCGGTGGTCTGGGACGTGCTGGAAGAGGTCATCACCGAGCACCCGGTGCTGCTCAACCGTGCGCCGACCCTGCACCGCCTCGGTATCCAGGCGTTCGAGCCACAGCTGGTCGAAGGCAAGGCCATCCAGATCCACCCGCTGGTCTGCACCGCCTTCAACGCGGACTTCGACGGTGACCAGATGGCCGTGCACCTGCCGCTGTCCGCGGAGGCGCAGGCCGAGGCGCGCATCCTGATGCTGTCGAGCAACAACATCCTGTCGCCGGCGTCCGGGCGTCCGCTGGCCATGCCGAGCCTCGACATGGTCACCGGGGTGTTCCACCTCAGCCGGATGGCCGAGGGCGGGGTCGGCGAGGGCAGGGCGTTCTCCAGCGTGGCCGAGGCTCAGATGGCCTTTGACGCGCGGGAGATCGAACTGCAGGCGAAGATCAGGGTCCGGCTTCGCGACACCACCCCGCCGCGCGACTGGACGCCGCCAGCGGGCTGGGTCAGCGGTGAGCCGTTCACGCTGGAGACCACCTTCGGTCGTTGCCTGCTCAACCAGGCGCTTCCGGAAGGGTATCCGTTCCTCAACTACATGATGAACAAGAAGGCCCAGGCCGCGATCGTCAACGACCTGGCCGAGCGCTACCCGAAGATCCAGGTGGCGGCGACGCTGGACGCCCTGAAGAGCGCCGGTTTCTACTGGGCCACCCGGTCCGGTGTGACCGTCGCCATCGAGGATGTCGTTGCGCCGCCGAACAAGAAGCAGATCCTCGACGAGTACGAGCAGCGGGCCGAGCGGGTGCAGAAGCAGTTCGACCGGGGCTTCCTGTCCGATGATGAGCGCCGCGGCGAACTCGTCCAGATCTGGAACGAGGCGACGGGCAAGGTCGCCGAGGCGATGGAGGCCAACTTCCCGTTGACCAACCCGGTCGCTGTACTGGTCAACTCCGGAGCCGCCGGAAACATGATGCAGATCCGGCAGCTCGCCGGAATGCGCGGACTGGTCGCCAACCCGAAGGGTGAGATCATCCCGCGTCCGATCAAGGCCAACTTCCGTGAGGGCCTGAGCGTGGTGGAGTACTTCATCTCCACGCACGGCGCTCGTAAGGGTCTAGCCGACACGGCGCTGCGGACCGCTGACTCAGGGTATCTAACCCGGCGTCTGGTTGACGTCAGCCAGGACGTCATCGTCCGCGAGGACGACTGCGGTACCGAGCGTGGCATCGGCACCCGTATCGCCCGCAAGGGAGCGGACGGGCTGCTTGTCCGTGACCGTTACGCCGAGACCGCGGCCTACGCGCGGACACTCGCCTCCGACGCGGTGAACGCCGCCGGCGATGTTGTGGTGCCCGCCGGTACCGACCTCGGCGATGTGGTTATCGGCCAGATCATTGAAGCCGGTATCGAATCGGTGAAGGTGCGCTCCGCGCTCACCTGCGTCGCCCGGATGGGTGTGTGCGCACAGTGTTACGGCCGGTCGCTGGCAACCGGAAAGCTGGTGGACGTCGGTGAGGCCGTGGGTATCGTCGCGGCTCAGTCGATCGGTGAGCCGGGCACCCAGCTGACCATGCGTACCTTCCACAGCGGTGGTGTCGCCACCGGTGACGACATCACCCAGGGCCTACCGCGTGTGGTCGAGCTTTTCGAGGCCCGTTCCCCCAAGGGCAAGGCCCCGATCAGCGAGGTCGCCGGGCGGGTGCGCATCGAGGAGACCGAGAAGACCCTCAAGATTGTTATCGTGCCCGACGACGGCGGCGAGGAGATCGCCTACCCGGTGTCCCGTCGTTCGCGCCTGAAGGTCGAGGAAGGCCAGCAC
>NZ_CAKJTR010000210.1:0-8029 GCF_917627355.1 Protofrankia sp. Cj3
TAGTGAGCACACGGTGTCACGTTCTGGCGGAGCCAGAATCGGTGCGGCGTCGCTCGCTTTTTGTGATTTGTATCACTCTTTATCGCGCTGCTTGGATGTCGCTGACGGGTCGGTGGCCCATTTCCGCGGGTCATCACGTGGCGTGGTGCCGGGGACGCCCAGCCGGTGGGTAGGGTTCAGGCACGCCGGACGCTGCTGGACGGTGCGGGGTCTGCGCGAATGTGGCACTGCCCCCGACAACAGGGCAGGATGCAGGCAGGCAATTCAGTGAGTTTGGCGAGGTAGAAAGATCATATCAGTTACGGCTGGCGTTCGGTGCTCGGGAGCGGCCCGGCGTACCACCTAACGGCACCGGCCGGGGACAGGAAGCGGAGCCCGGACTTCGATGGCCGACAGGACAAGCGACTTCAAGCCCGGTCTCGAAGGCGTGATCGCCTTTGAGACCGAGATCGCGGAGCCGGACAAGGAAGGCAGCGCGCTGCGGTATCGCGGTGTCGATATCGAGGATCTCGTGGGAAAGGTCGACTACGGCCATGTGTGGGGGCTGCTCGTCGACGGGTCCTTCGAGCCGGGTCTGCCACCGGCGGAGCCCTTTCCGTTGCCGGTGCATTCCGGTGACATCCGGGTGGACGTGCAGAGCGCGCTGGCGACGCTCGCCCCCTACTGGGGCTTCGGCCAGCTCATCGACATCTCCGATGCCGAGGCCAGGAACAACCTGGCGCGGGCGTCGGTGGTAGCGCTGTCCTTCGTCGCGCAGGCGGCCCGCGGTCTCGGTCAGCCCGCCGTCGCGCAGAAGGAGGTCGACAAAGCCCGCACAATCACCGAGCGTTTCATGATCCGGTGGCGGGGGGAGCCGGACCCCAAGCATGTCCAGGCGGTGGACGCCTATTGGGTGTCCGCGGCTGAGCACGGTATGAACGCCTCCACCTTCACCGCCCGAGTGGTGGCCTCCACCGGCGCGGACGCGGCGGCCGCGCTGTCGTCGGCGGTCGGGGCATTGTCCGGCCCCCTGCACGGGGGAGCGCCGTCCCGGGTGCTCGCGATGTTGGATGACGTTGAGCGCACCGGTGACCCGGTCGGCTATGTCCGTCGTGCGCTGGACCGCAAGGAACGGCTGATGGGCTTCGGCCACCGGGTGTACCGCGCGGAGGACCCTCGCGCCCGGGTGCTGCGGCGGACCGCCCGTGACCTCGGCTCACATCGTTACGAAGTGGCTGAGGCGCTGGAGGCCGCGGCCATCGAGGAGCTCACGAACCGTTACCCGGACCGCCCGCTCCGGACGAACGTCGAGTTCTGGTCGGCGGTCGTGCTGGACTACGCCGAGGTACCGCCGCATATGTTCACGTCCATGTTCACCTGTGCCCGTACCGCCGGCTGGAGTGCCCACATCCTCGAGCAGAAGCGCACCGGACGCCTCATCCGCCCGTCCGCGCGTTACATCGGTCCGGCTCCCCGGCCGCTGGGGGACGTTCATGCCTGACGGCATCGTCATCCCCGGGCAGTTGCGTCCGGTTGACGGGCGTTTCGGCTGTGGACCGTCCAAGGTCCGTCCCGAAGCGGTCGCTCAGCTCGCCGCGACCGGAACGTCGCTGCTTGGCACTTCGCACCGGCAGCAGCCCGTGCGCAGTCTGGTCGGTCGCGTCCGTGCGGGCCTCGCTGACCTGTTCTCGCTGCCCGACGGCTACGAGGTCGTGCTCGGCGTCGGTGGTTCCACCGCCTTCTGGGACGCGGCCGCGTTCAACCTGGTGCGGGAACGCTCGCAGCACCTGGTGTTCGGAGAGTTCGGCGGCAAGTTCGCCGACACCGCGAAGGGCGCGCCGTTCCTCGCCGAGCCGTCGATCATCACCTCGGCGCCCGGCAGCCATCCGGACTGGGTGCCCGAACCGGGTGTCGACGTGTACGCCACCCCGCACAACGAGACATCCACAGGCGCGGCGAAGCCGGTCCGCCGGCCGGTCGGAGCGGACACGGGCGCGCTGCACCTGGTTGACGCGACCTCTGGCGCCGGTGGGCTGCCCGTTGATGTCCGCGAGGCCGATGCCTACTACTTCGCGCCGCAGAAGAGCTTCGCGTCTGACGGCGGGCTGTGGGTGGCGTTGCTCTCACCGGCCGCGATCGAACGGCTGGCCGAGATCGCCGCCTCCGGCCGGTGGATCCCGCCGTTCCTGGACCTCACGACCGCCCGGGACAACAGCTCCAAGGACCAGACCTACAACACCCCCGCGGTCGCCACCCTCTTCCTTTTCGCGGACCAGGTCGAGTGGATGCTCGCCCATGGTGGTCTGGACTGGTGTGTGCGGCGGACGGCGGAGTCGTCGTCCATTCTCTACACCTGGGCGGACAAGACGTCCTATACGACACCGTTCGTCACCGATCCAGCGCAGCGTTCACAGGTCGTGGTCACCATCGACTTTGACGGTGTGGACGCGGCGGTCGTCGCGAGCACGCTACGCGCGAACGGCATTGTGGATGTTGAGCCGTATCGCAAGCTCGGCCGCAATCAGCTGCGGATCGCCTGTTTCCCGGCAGTCGAGCCGGCTGATATCCACGCGCTGACCGCTGCCATCGACTATGTGGTCGAACGCCTGTAACCGTTCCGGATTTCCCAGATTGTGGTCTTTTTGTGGTCTTTCGAGGGCTGGTTGACGCGAAAGGCCTTGTTTCGCGCGCTTCGAGAGATGACCGTTGGAGAGCATCCGGCAATAGGTGCGTTCGGGCCGGGAGCCGCGTCCAGCTGCTTGCTGGTAAGGCCGCGGGCCACACCGATACCGGATGAGTGGGTATCGGTGTGGCCGAGAACGCGGCCAGGGGCCGCTTGGGCGTGGCGAGCCGGACAGCCGGCTTTCGAACACGCCCTAACGGCGAGGGCGTGTCGGAGCGGCCTGGGCCGCGAGGGCCGCGATCGAGTCGGATTCGCCGCCGATGTCGGGGGAACGGTCCTCGATCAGTGAGTACGGACGCTTGTCATAGCCGATGTAGAGCTGGCGTGGGCGGGCAATCTTCTGTTCGGGGTCGAGCAGGCCCTCTTCCCACTGGGCGAGCCAGCCGGGCATCCGGCCGATCGCGAACAGCACCGGGAACATCTCCACTGGCAGGCCCATCGCCTGGTAGATGATGCCGGTGTAGAAGTCGACGTTGGGGTACAGCCTGCGCTTGATGAAGTACTCGTCCTCGAGCGCGATCCGCTCCAGCTCCATGGCCAGGTCGAGCAGTGGGTTTGTGCCGGTGATTTTGAATACCTCATCGGCCACCTGCCGGATCACCCGGGCGCGCGGGTCGTAGTTCTTGTAGATCCGGTGCCCGAAGCCCATCAGTTTCTTCTTGCCGTCCTTCACCTTCGCGATGAAGGCGGGAATGTTCTCCACCGACCCGATATCGGTGAGCATCCGCAGCACCTGCTCGTTGGCCCCGCCGTGCAACGGGCCGTACAGCGCGGAGATCGCGGCCGCGGTCGCGGAGAACGGGTCGGCCTGGGAACTGCCGACCGCGCGCATCGCGTTTGCCGAACAGTTCTGCTCGTGGTCGGCGTGCAGGATGAACAGAACGTCGAGGGCGTGCTCGAGGTTCGGGTCCGGCTCGTATTTGAGCTCGGTGGCCTTCCACATCATGTTCAGGAAGTTGCCCGCGTACGACAGGTCGTTGTCCGGGTAGACGTAGGGCAGCCCGATCGAGTGCCGGTAGGAGAACGCGGCCAGGGTTGTGATCTTTGCGATGAGGCGCACGATCTGTAGCCGCCGCAGCCCTGGGTCCGTTATTTCCTTCGCGTCCGGATAGAAGGTCGACAGGGCGCCGACGGTCGACAGCAGCATGCCCATCGGGTGCGCGTCGTGGTGGAAGCCGTCGATGAATTTCTTGATCGATTCGTGTACGAGAGTGTGGTGGGTGATTTCGTCTTCCCACACCGCCAGTTCCGTGGCTGTAGGCAGCTCCCCAGCGAGCAGGAGGTAAGCGACTTCAAGGAAGCTGCTCCGCTCCGCCAGTTCGGTGATCGGGAATCCGCGGTAGCGCAGGATGCCGGCATCCCCGTCGATGAAAGTGATGGCGCTGCGACAACTTGCTGTGTTGGTGAAAGCCGGGTCGTAGGTCATCAGACCGAAGTCGCCTTCGTCAACCTTTATCGCCCGCAGGGCGCTGGCCCGGATCGCGCCGTCGGCAATCGGGATCTCATAGGTCTGACCGGTGCGGTTATCAGTGACGGTCAGGGTGCTGACCTGCTCGGACACGCCGGACTCCTCTCGCTGTAGCGATCACATCGGTATACACGCGCCTTGGCTGTGGCGTCCGGGTGTGGACTGCTTGGGCCGGTTCGGCGGTAGGCAACAGTTGCCCCCAAGTCTCGCGGTTCGCGCCACCACACGCCTGTGATCGGTAGCGTTCACCCGGCGTGTCCTGCGACACCCCTTACGGACCGTTCCGCGGCAATGCTCCATGTCCTTAACATGGCACTGTTGGTAAGGGATTTCAACATCGTGGGGAGCGGGGCACAGCCAAACCGATCACGAATGACGGAGGGTTTCTCCGGGCACGACATCCGCCGCGGCCGGACCGGAGCCGGGGCGTCCCGACCGGCGTGCCGCGGTCCGATGCCGCGACCGGCACGCCGTCGCCGGGTTCTGGGCGCGGGGTTCTGAGCACGGGGCCCCAGCACTGTGATGGCGTTGGCGCGCCGTTCACCAAGCCCTGGCGAGGTGTATGTGGATGCATCGACGCCTGTTAGCTGATCGTTGGATGTGAATATCAGGGAAAACTGTGTTGATGGCCCGCGCTCACGATTTCCGAATACCACCGAGGCTGCCGGAGCCAGGGCATGTTCCGACAGCCGGCTGTCCGGTTCCCTGGTCGAACAACGCCTCCCGGAACACGCCGTAACGTCCAGCATGGGCGCCGGGTCCCGCACCGACAGGCCGGAGCCGGTGGGCTGGATGGATCGGGTATCGGTAGGTGCTCCCGCGGGTCACAGCGCGACGGTCACGGTGTCCCGTCGGACAGCGACCAGCTGGCCACAGTCTCGTAACGCCGTCCGAGGCTGGGGGCGTTCTGCAGCATCGTCAACGCCCTTGCCGTCCACGTTCGGCAGGAGACGTGGGCGAGCGCAGCCGTCATCGGCCGCAGATCCGGCCCGGTCGGCTCGGTGGAGTCCGCCGCGCTCTGCCTGCGTCCCGGATGTGATCGTGCGATGGTCGCGAGGGTCAGGTGGCCACGCCAGGCCCGCGTGTCATCGAGGCCGGTCGCGCCAGCCAGCTTTGCCTCCCGTGCCACCGCCGTGGCCAGCGGCATCAGTGGTTCTTCGTCGACATCGGCGAACAGGACCCGGGAGCCGAAACGCCCGCTCCCGGCAATGGTCACAGACGGCGGCGGATGCTTGCGGGCGACATCGGCCAGCCGTCTGGTGAGATCAGGAAGAACGGCGGCCGGCACCTCGCCGAGGAAAGCGAGCGTGATATGCCAGCTGTCGGGCGGCGCCCAGCGCACTTCCGCGGCAAGCTGCCCATGGTCGCCCCGTAGCCGCCTGACGGCGTTGAGGAGCGGTTCGACGACATCAGCCGGTGGAACCAGAGCCACGAACATTCGAGCCACACCCAGCAGAGTCTGCGCGTTCGGAAAGTCCGAGTCCACAGGTGGTGCACCGGCCGTTGCGCTGTGGCTGTGGCCGTGGCTGTGGCCGGTGCGGGGGTCACGACACCCCCGGCACCGGCCGGATACGGGTTTCGGCGCGGGCTTCGGAGGCTGCTCCGGGATCTCCGGGCGGCGCGGGGCGCCGGGTGCTCCTGGGGCATCCGCGGTACCAGTCCTCCTCCACTGATTCGCGAAAATAGAAATAATATTAATTATTTAACAAATACGTGAATTTTTTCACGCGAAGAGTTTGAGACGGAGTAGTTACGAATTACGCTCCAGGCTGCCGCGGTGGCGGGCACTATCGGGGGGTGACGACGGTTCCCGAGCTGGTGGCCTCACGCGACCCGGCAGGCGCGCGCGAATGGCGTGAACGCCGCCGTGACGCTCGGCACTACCAGCCTGATCTTCCAGGTGCGATGGTTTTGGTAACGGATGGTAGCGATCGCATGACCGCTTCGGTCTTGCGTGACGCGGGTGTGGACGTGGTGGGCCTCCTCGCGCCCGAGCCGCTGGAGTCGCTGGCTTGGGCCGCCGAGGCTGAGGCGCCCCGAGCTTACGCGGACCTGGTCGCGATGCTGTCGGACGAAGTCGAGGCGGTGTGTATTGAGATGGCACCGCCCGGCTCTGACGTGATCGCTCGAAGGGCTGTCGAAGCAGGGCTGCACGTGCTCCTGTCACGTCCGGCGACCGCTGATCCCGACGCGCTGCGGGCCATTGCGGATCTTGCCGAGGAGTCCGATCTCGCGCACGTGGTCGCCCTCGATGGACGGGCCTGGCCGGCAGCCTGGCATGTGCAGGCGTCGATCCCCTCGCTCGGCCGGATCACCCAGGTGACCGTGCTCGCGGCCCCAGCCGGGCCATCCGGCCGGGCTGAGATAATTGATCTTGTTGGTCGCTGGTGCGGGGAGGTGATCGCCGTGTGTGCCCACCCGGCCGCCATGCCCGCCGCCAGCCTTGCCGCTGACGCGCCCGTGACCCTTGCGCTGCTGTCGTCCAATGGCGCCACGGTGCTGGTCAACGAGAGGCCCGGCGGCCGGCTGGACACTGCCACGATCACGATCTGTGGCACGGACGGGAGGATAGTGGTGCAGGGGCGCCGTGTCCTGCGACAGGACTGGGACGGTACGCGCGACCTGTTGATGCGCGATGTCCCGGGCGTGCGTCCCGGTCTCGTCGAGGCAACCTACGACGTCGTCCGGGTCACCGAGCTCAATGACTCCGCGCTGGTGCGCGGCGCGACTTTTTACGATCTCCTTACGATCGCCCGGCTGCTCGCCTCCGCCGACGTGTCCCGGGCCGGCGGAGGCTGGGTGGAGCTGTAGGCCGGTCCGCCGGCCGGCGCGGGGCGCGGATGCCGTACGGCGTCACGAACCAGCCAGGGTGTCGAGGATGGGCGCGGCCCGTTCAAGAGCGGCTATCTCGTCCGGACTGAGCGACGCCAACCGTTCGGCGAGCCATTCGTCGTGCCGGCGATGGTCGGCTTCCAACAGGTTGAGGCCGGCCTCGGTGATCCCGGCGATGACCTGACGGCCGTCGGTGGGATGCGCGCTGCGAGCGACCAGGCCGGTCTCCGCGAGATGGGCGACCACCCGGGTCATGGACGGTGGCTGTACCCGTTCGTGTGCCGCGAGCTCGCCGAGAGTCATCGAGCCGTGTCGCTTCAGCGTGGCAAGAGCGGCGATCTGCGTGGGGGTCAGCGTGTTGGAGCGTTCCTGGCGCAACCGGCGCGACAGGCGCATCACGGACAGGCGGAGTACCGACGCGAGTTGAGCCTCGGTAGCGCTGTCCATCAGGCCAAGGTACCTTGTTAGCCGCGCTACGGTGTGTTTCGGGAGTCGTCGTTCGATCAGGGAGCCGCGTCCAGCTGGTTCCTGGCAAAGCCCGCACACACCCCAAGAGGTCCGTCGGAGATTCGTCCCACGCGGGGTTCGTGGCTGGTATGAAACACGGTGAACCGGTTACGTTCCGCAAGGTTCTGGGGGCATGCCAGCCGAAGGCGGTGCGATCGTGGTGCCGCACCGCCGGAGGCCCTTGGGGCATGCCAGCCGAAGGCGGTGCGATCGTGGTGCCGCACCGCCGGAGGCCTTTGGGACATGCTGCCGTGGGCGTCAGCCCGTACTCGCTCCATGCGCGGCCAGGGCCGCGGGGACGGGTGCGATCGCGCTACGGTTCGCGGCCTCACCCCGGTCGCGCCGGGCGACCTCCGCACGGACGAGCGGGATCAGGTGACGGCCGTAGCGGAGACGAGACCGATGAACTCGACGGGCATACGGGCCCGGCTTGAACATCGGCTCACCGCCGGTGACCATCGGTTGCTGGTGGCCCGTGTGCTACAGGCGCACACCGAGGAGGACAGTACGTCGCCATTGATTTATCACAATGGCGAATACGGGACTTTCAAAACAAATAG
>NZ_CAKJTR010000211.1:0-5790 GCF_917627355.1 Protofrankia sp. Cj3
CTCCCGATCTTGCCTATATAGACTCCAGTAGTCTAGTTTCGTGTTGGTAATCAGGTCAGCGGGTTTACCAACTCGATGGCTGGCCGATGGCGACGGGTAACGCGTGAGCTGTTCGCCCGTTTTCTCCCAGCGGTTCGCTGGGTGGCGCGTGCCGTCGGCGAGGGTCGCCGTCAACGCGCTGGAGGATTCGTGGACCGCCGGACCGTGATCGCGGGTATTGCCGCAGTTCCCCTTGCCGCCACCACCGTCGTCTCAACGGCTTCGAGCGCCTCGGCGAGCGTGCCGGTCGCCGACTTCGGTGGCCACCGGCGCCGGCCGACGCTGGTCATCGGGCACCGCGGCGCCTCGGGCTACCGCCCAGAGCACACCCTGGCTTCCTACGAGCTGGCCGCCCGGATCGGCGCCGACTTCATGGAGCCTGACCTCGTACCTACCAAGGACGGGGTCCTGGTTTGCCGGCACGAGCCGGAGATCGGCGGTACCACCGATGTTGCTGATCATCCGGAGTTTGCCGCCCGCAGAGCGACCAAGATGTTGGATGGCGTGCCGGTCACCGGCTGGTTCACCGAGGACTTCACGCTGGCCGAGCTGAAGACGCTGCGTGCCAAGGAGCGGCTGCCGGTCGTCCGGCAGGAGAACACGATGTACGACGGGCGATTCGAGATCCCGATGTTCACCGAACTGCTGGAGCTGCGCGAGCGGCTGTCCCGTGAGCTCGGCCGCGAACTCGGTGTCTACCCGGAGACCAAGCATCCGACTTACTTCCGAAAGGCCGGTCTGCCGCTCGAGCAGCGGCTTGTGGACACTCTGCGCCGGTACGGCCTGAACCGTCGCAACGCCCCGGTGTTCGTCCAGTCCTTCGAGACGGGAAGCCTGCGAGAGCTGCGCAAGCTCGGCCTGCACACCGCCTCGGTACAGTTGCTCAGCGCGGCCGGTGCCCCGTTCGACCTGATTGACGCCGGTGACCCGCGGACGTATGCGGACCTGTCGACACCGGCCGGGCTGCGGCAGATAGCAACCTACGCGGACGGGATCGGGCCGGACAAGGTGCAGATCATCCCCCGGGCCGCGGACGGCACGCTGGGCACGCCGACCTCGCTGGTCGCCGACGCGCACGCGGCGGGGCTGGTGCTGCACCCGTACACCTTCCGGGCGGAGAACACCTTCCTGCCGGTGGACTACCGGCGGGGCACCAGCCCCAACGACTTCGGCCGGGCGATCGACGAGCAGGTGACCTATCTGAAGGCCGGCATCGACGGGCTTTTCACCGACCAGGCGGATATCGGGGTCATCGCCCGGGACGAGGCGTTCGCAAGGACCTCCGGCGCTGGCTGACAGCGGCTGACACCGGCATACCGGTTGGGAGCGGTTGGCACTGGCTGACACAAGACCGCGGGTCCGCGGCGGCGCGTCATGAGGTGCCGCGGGCCTCCGGTCCCCGGCACTTGTCCGTCGGCGCTGAAGGCGCTGACCAGGGCCGTTACAGCATTTGATCATTTTGCCTCGATGTGTGAATTCGTCACATCAGCTACCTCCATGGCGTCCTTGTCAGTAGAACTAAGAGCGCCCGGCAATAGGGGCGTGGATCAAGGAGCGGGGCTGGGGTGCGTGCGGCGCGAGGCGGAGGAGGGAGCCACCCTGGCGTTGGGTGGCGACTGACGACAACGCGGCGAGGTGCGTGCCCCAGCCCCGCGACGCCGCGTCCCCTATTGCCGGGCGCTCTAAGGCGCACGGGGCACGTTCGGGATGCGCCTGGCAACGGGGAGGAACCCTTGAATCCGACGGTGGGACCGATCGAGGCGGCGCCGTACGGCCGGTCGCGGGTCACCCGAGCGCAGGTGCTCGAGGACGTGCTCGATGTGCTGGACGTCCAGCCGCCGGTCACCGCGCTCAGCGGTGCACCCGTTCCGCTGCGAAACCTACCCAGTGCGCACGGAGGGATACTGGGCGCTCAGCTGCTCGGCCAACAGGTTGCCCTGGCCGAGCGTCTGTACCCGGGGAAGCGGGTCCAGTCCCTGCAGACGTTGTTCGTCCGCTCCGGGACATGGGAAGGGACGCTGGAGGCCCATGTCGAACAACTCCAGCGGGGACGCACGTTCGCCTCGGTGTCCCTGGCGTTCCGGCAGGGACCGGAGCTGATCTGCAGGGCACAGGTACTGCTCACCGCGGACGAGCCCGGCCCGGCGCCGGCCACCACGCCGGGCCGGCCGCGACCGGACCCACCGGACACGACCCCCGTCGCGGTGGCCCTTCTTCCATGGGAGACGCGGCTCGCGGCCGGTGGCACATGGCAGGACCACGAGCTGTGGATGCGGGTGAGAAGCGTCCCGGCCGACGCCACCCTGTGGCGGGCATTGGTGGCGTACGCGTGCGAGCCCACGACGCTGCCACTGTTCATCGCCGACCGCGGCGCGGCGGACAGGCCGCACACCAGCCTGATGGTGGCACAGACCGTCACCTTCTTCGAGGACATCGACGTACGCGACTGGTACGTGGTGCGCACGGAAGTGCCCTATGCGGGGGCCGAGCGGGTCCATGGCCGTGGGCAGGTTCTCGATGGCGGTGGTACGCCCAGGGCGCTGTTCACCACGGTGGGCCTGTTCCGTCTCGCGGCCGGTGGCTGAAGGCGGAGAAATATCGAGCCGGCCGCCGTGGGGGCGCCGGGCCGCGGCCGGCCGTGGTGCATCATGGGGAGATGTCCGGCGATGACCCACATGCCGGGGAGCGGGCAGCCGGGCTTGGCGGGTCGTGCCCCTTCACGGTGGACCGACCGATCATGCGGCAGCGCTGGGAGCGGCTGACCTTCGTGCACTGGCCGTTTGATCCGGCTGTGGTACAACGCCTCCTGCCGCGGGGGCTGCTGATCGACACCTACGACGGGGCGGCCTGGGTCGGTCTGGTGCCGTTTTTCATGCGGGTCGCGACAGCCGCCGGACACGGAGCACCGTGGGCGTCGACCTTCTGCGAGACCAACGTCCGCACCTATGTTTATGACCATGAAGGTCGACGGGGAATCTGGTTCTTCTCCCTGGACGCCGCCCGGCTGGGTGCGGTGGCCGTCGCGCGCACCACCTACCGCCTGCCCTACTTCTGGTCGTCGATGCGGCTGCTCGAGGCCGCGGACGAGATCTCCTACGGCTGCGCACGCTGGTGGCCCGGTCCGCGAGCCGCCAGCCGCGTGAAGATCCGGATCGGTGAGCCGGTCGCTCCCGGTCACCTCGACGAACGGGACCACTTCCTAACCGCCCGGTGGATGTTGTTCAGCGCGGCCGGTACTCGGCGCCGCTTCGCACGGGCGTGGCACGAACCATGGCCCCTGTACCGGGCCCAGGCTGTGGCCATTGAGGACAGGCTGGTTGCCGCGGCTGGCCTCCCCCAGCCGCGCGACGAGCCTCTGGTGCACTACTCCCCGGGGGTCGATGTCCGTATCGGCCGTCCCGAGCGCTACCAGTCCGTACCCGCGCTTGAGAGCGCTCGGCAATAAGCGCTCGGCAACAAGGGAGCGGTATCGCGGGGCTGGGGCATGCACATCAACCCCCGCTCATTGATCCACTTTTCTGTTGCCGAGTGCGGCGTCAGGCCGTGGCCGGGACCCGCGAGGAGCATCTCGACGCGCTGGTTATGGCACGGTGCGGATGTTCGGCGGGTTGGTCAGCCGATCCCTGGGCGTGCATCATGCATGCATGACGACCGTTGTGGTCCGCGATTTTCCTGAGGACGGCCATCGCGGAATCTCAGCCAGCGAAACCTCAGCCATGAGCCTGGACGATGATCCGCTGGTGCGGCGTATGCGGCCGTTCGGCACGACTGTTTTCGCCGAGATGTCCGCCCTCGCCGTGCGCACCGGCGCAATCAACCTCGGCCAGGGGTTTCCGGATACCGACGGTCCGGTCGAGATGCTTGACGCCGCTGTGGAGGCCCTGCGCGGCGGACGCAACCAGTACCCGCCGGGGCCGGGAATACCCGAGCTGCGGGCAGCCATCGCGGGCCACCAGCGTCGCTTCTGGCGGCTGGCCTATGACCCGGACGGCGAGGTGCTGGTCACCGCTGGCGCGACCGAGGCGATCACCGCGTCCATCCTGGCGCTGTGTGAGGCTGGCGACGAAGTCGTGTGCTTTGAGCCGTACTACGACTCGTACGCTGCCTCGATCGCTCTCGCTGGCGCTGTCCGGCGGCCCGTGACGCTGCGGCCCCACCGCGGCGGATACGGCTTCGACCCGGACGAACTGCGGCTGGCTTTTGGTCCGCGTACCCGGCTGCTGCTACTCAACTCGCCGCACAACCCGACCGGCAAGGTCTTCGACCGCGACGAGCTCGGACTGATCGCCTCGCTGTGTGCGGAGCACAACGTGGTCGCGGTCTGCGATGAGGTGTACGAACACCTGGTCTTTGACGGCGAGCACCTCCCGCTGGCGGGCCTGCCCGGGATGCGCGAGCGTACCCTGCAGATCTCCTCGGCTGGGAAGACCTTTTCCTGCACCGGCTGGAAGGTCGGCTGGGTCTGTGGCCCGGTACCTCTGATCTCGGCGGTGCTGCGGGTCAAGCAGTTCCTCACGTTCGTCAACGCGGGTCCGTTTCAGCCGGCCGTCGCGCTGGCGCTCGGGTTGCCTGACGCTTATTACGACGGTTTGCGCGGGCAGCTCGGGGACAAGCGGGACCGGCTGTGCGCCGGGTTGGCGCAGGCGGGGTTCGACCCGCTGCGGCCGTGGGGAACGTAC
The DNA here is from genome assembly GCF_917627355.1 of Protofrankia sp. Cj3. Classification (NCBI taxonomy): domain Bacteria; kingdom Bacillati; phylum Actinomycetota; class Actinomycetes; order Frankiales; family Frankiaceae; genus Protofrankia; species Protofrankia sp. Cj3. The sequence goes on from NZ_CAKJTR010000211.1 coordinate 4,719, forward strand.
TTCGTCACCGCTGACATCCGGCCGCTCGGTGCTGCGGACGGGATGGAGTTCTGCCAGTCGCTGCCGTTTCGCTGCGGCGTGGTGGCCGTACCCACGCAGGTTTTCTACGATGACATCGACGCCGGCCGGCACCTGATCCGTTTCGCCTTCTGCAAGCGTGACGGCGTGCTTGACGAGGCCATCACCCGCCTCGCCACGTTGGCCGTCGCCGGAAACTGAGAACGAAGGCGCTCACCCGGACGGTTTCCCGCTCGGGGCGCTCCGTGGGGCAGCCCGCCGCTGCCCGCGCACCTCATCGATCTGGCGTAGGCCGATCGATCTGGCGCGGCTCGCCGGCCGCGCGCTGTCCAACGCCGTATGAAGTCATGTGAAATAGAGCAACTCCGGAAATCAAGGCTCGCTGCTTCGGGCCCGGACGGGGTCAGGAGCGGCAGTCTTCCCGTGGGGAACCGTTCTCCATGGCGTAGACGCAGGTGGGGAGCGCACCCGTGCCCAGCTCGATGGTGAGAATCACTTCCTTTTTGCTCGTGGCCACGCGCGACGTGGTGAAGTCCGTGATGCCGGTCGCGCCGTTGTACCGCGTGCGCTGTAGCTCCTGGGCGATTGACGTCGCGGTCGGCTGGCGCTGGTCAGAGGACACGGTCCGCGCCGCGAGCACGATGATCCCGGCGGTGTCGTAGCCGAAGACCGCCCACTCGCCGGGCCACAGCTCCCGCGGCTGCTGCAGGTGTTCCGGGTAGAGCACCGCCAGGCCCTTGGGGCCGCACAGGTCCAGCTGCGCCTGGTTGGCGCTGGTCTTGTCCAGCACACCCTGAAAGCACTTCTGCTGGGTGAGCTCGATGAGAGCATTCTCGGAGACGAAGGAGATGATTGTCCCTGTTGGTGCGTTGTCCGCGGCCGGGGACTGCACGACGTACCGGTGGACAGCGTCATCCGCCACGATCGGCACCAGTTGCGGGCCTGCCGGGCAGTTCGTCCGCATGGCGCGCAGGAAATCACCGAAGTCCCCGGCCCGGCCAGCAAAGAAGATCATTTCATTGACTGTGCCCGTGCAGGCCGTCGGAGCGTCGGG
>NZ_CAKJTR010000211.1:5934-7938 GCF_917627355.1 Protofrankia sp. Cj3
TTGCTTCTGGAACGTCGGGCCTTCCCAGCCGGCATCCTCGAAGTCGATCTTTTTTTTGTCGAGTTCTTCGTGTAGATCTGCGACGAGAGTTCGAATATACAGATCATCGCCTTTGGCGGCGCTCTGTGGGTAGTAGACACTGACCCTGGTCTTCTTCATGTATGCGGCGTAGGCGGCGATCATTTGGGCCTCCTGCGCGTTCGGTGGCACCATCTGAAAATACAGTGGGGACGTCTGCTCAAGGCCGTCACCGGAGAGTGTCGGGGCCACTACGGGAAGGCCCGCGTTGCCGAACTCGGCGATCGCCTGTGCGGTCTCGTCGGTGCTGCGGTCCATACCGATCACGGCGCTGACCTGCTGTGGGTCCTTGCGGGCCAGGTCGATGATGTTGCTTGTGACAGTCTTTACCTGCCGCATGTTCCTACCGCCGTTGGCGATGATCACCCGTAGGATCGGTTCGCGCCCGCTTGCGGTCGGCGAGCACGATGTGTCCGTGAAATCACCATTCTGCCGTATCTGTTGCAGCAGGATGCCAGCCAGTTCGTCGGTGCGCGGCCGGGAGTCTAAATCGAGGAAATCGAGGCGTTGCGGGTCCGGTGTGAGAGCGGCCAGGTAGACCACGCTGACGAACGGCCGGAGCGGGAAATTCCCCCGCAGCATGTCAGCGCACTGGTTCGCCCGGAAGACCGCCCGTTCCGCGGCCTGGAGATTCTTGTCCGCGCCGAAGAGCTGGCTTGCGTTATCGCTGTAACCGATGCACTCATCATCCTGCGCCCGGACCACCCGCACGGCCGCACCTGTGCCGTCACAGCCGTTGGTCGCGTGCGGAGTCCCGTTCCGAGCGGTACTGGCGGCGAGGACGATACCGGCGACGGCGATGGCGACGAGCACCAGCACAACCGTGCCGGCAAGGAGGACGAGCGGCCGGCCGAGGGTCCGGCTGGAGACGGCCCCTCGCGTCCGGGTGGTGGGTTCCTCACGGGTAGGCGGGACCGGCGTGCTTGCCACGGACGTGGTGGGGAGACCGGCGGCGGGATCGCGCTCGACCGCAGGGTCGTCGTGCCTGCTTACCGTGGACGTGGGAGGGAAGGCTGGCGCCGGCCGGCCGCCGGGGAAGCGTGGCGTTGCCGCGGGTTTCGCCCGTCCGTTCAGCGCGTGACTGATCTCGTCGAGTAGGTGTTGACGGGCGGCATCCTCATCGGTGCTGTGTCGGAACAGCTCGATGCTGACGATCGTGTTGAGCAGCCCCGGGCGGGGGCACTCCTCCAGCCGGATCGGCAGGAGCTTGCGCTCGAAGCCGAGCGGGTCGGCGGCTTGGGCGGCCTGCCATTCCGTCTGCCCGTATACGGATTTCAGGTAGGCGTGGGAGAGCAGAGCGATGGTCCGCCGCGTGTTGGCAACGCCGTGCTGCATCTGGACCGCCCAGTTCGTCCCGGGCACGAAGTCCCAGGCCTGGAGCAGCACCCGATAGCTGGCCTTCTCCAACTGCCAGCCCACCCATTCGGCCCAGCCCTGGTCGGCACGGGTGTACGACACGAAGAAGTCCAACGGCGGTGCCGGCTCTCCGTCCGGAGCCTCAACGGGGTCCCGGGCCGATTCGCCGCGCCGCGCCGCGCGGGCCGGCTCCCTGTCCGGAACCTCGACTGGACTCCCGATCGGACCCCCCGTATCGGACACAGCGCCTGCTCCTGTCACTCCGTCCTTGATCTGGCCACTCACCGCGACCGTTCTCGACACAGTACGCCTGGCGATACACGGAGATTAACAACCGTAGTGGTGGCCGCCGGCGCCGTGTCCTGACATGGTGCCTGGCTGGTCGGGAGGGGTGGTTATGGCGGTGATGGCGGCGTCGGCGAGCCAGCGGGGCCGGGCGCTCTAAATAGGTGCGTGCCCCAGCCCCGCGACGCCGCGCTTTCTGTTGCCGGGCATGTGCATCAACATGAAATGATCATTTTGATGCACATGCCCGGCTGACCGGGAAAATTATCCCCGCCGGGGACGGCT
>NZ_CAKJTR010000212.1:0-7707 GCF_917627355.1 Protofrankia sp. Cj3
GCCCGGCCCGTCGGGGACGCGGCCGCACGCCGCCGCGCCGGCCGCGGCGGCGACGGTGGTGCCGTGTCCTCAAAACGCACCACCGTGTCCGGACGCGGCGCCTCAAACCGCTCCCCGTGTCCGGCCGGCAACGCTTCCCGCGAGGACACCGGCAGCGCTGCCGGCCCGCCGGGGACGGCGTCCACGGAAGCGGCGGCCCGCTCGGCGCGGATCTGCGCGACCAGACGCACCATCGCTTCCCGCGCGGCCGGATCCACCGCCGGGTCCGTCACCGCCAGCACCGTGCGCCGCCACGACGGGATCTCGTGCACCGGGTCCAGCAGCACCCGGATCGGACGCAGTAGCGGAATCGGTGTCGGGGGGGACGCCCCGCGCCGCTGGAGAACCTGCTTGCGGATCTCTCCTAGCAGCACCTCGAACGCGACCGCGGCCAGCACCGGGATCGCGACAGCGACGATCATCGTCGTCAGGTCATGTCCTGACCGGCGGGCGGCGTAAATGCCGTTGGATGCTGAGGACGCCACCACCGCCAGCGCGGTACCCAACCGGGCCACCGTCGCCGGCCGGCCGTCCACCACCGCGGAGAACGCCACCGCTGCCATGGCCACCGGCAGCCCGTCCGCGACCGCGGGCAGCAGATAGCCGTGATGGAACCCCAGGCTCTGCGCGAAGTGGGACTGGTGGTCATAGGACCACACCGCCCCGGCCGCCCACACCCCGGCGATCAATACCAAAGAGACGATCAGCGGCCAGGCCACCGACCGCTTCCCGGCCGCTTCCCGGTCATCCGCCCGAACCCTCACGCCACCATCCCCGGTCCGGGCGTCGTCACCGGCACGCAGCCCACGGGAATCGATACGCCCGCTCATGCCGCGCCCCCGCGAGCGACGCCCGGGTCCACACCGGTGCCCCCGCAGCGGCGGCAACCGTCCGGGCCGGGGTTCCCGACGCACAGGTAGCACGCCTGCGCGGCGACCAGCGGCCAGCGCCGGACAGGAACGGGACGCACGCCCGCGGCGGGCCGGGCATGCGGCGCCCGGCGCTCCTGCTCGCTCAGCCCGCCCCAGATCCCGAACGGCTCCCGGGTCGCCAACGCCCAGCCCCGGCAGGCGTCGATCACCGGGCAGCCGGCGCAGACCGCTTTCGCCGCCGCGGTCTGCCACTCGACCACAGGGCCGGTCGTCCCGACCGGGAAGAACAGCTCCGGGTCGACGCCCCGGCAGGCGGCCCGTTGCCGCCAGCGCACGGCCAGGCGGGCGCTCACCGCCCGGCCCCGGCCAGCTCATCGGGATGGATGTCGGGGGCATCCTGATGACAGCCGGGATGCTCCGGCCCGTAGCCGCAGTCCACCACCTCACCGGCCGGTCGGATCGGTACGACACAGACCACACAGACGTCACCGTCCGGGCCGGTCTCCGCCGGGCCGGCCAGGCCCTGGGCACCGGCCCGGCCGGCGTGGCTGTTGCCCACGGGCAGGCCAAGCGCGGCCCGCGCCTCATCGACGGTGACCGTGGGAGTGATAGCGCCGATCTTGATTGCGATGCCGGTACGGGTGACGCCCGCCTCAATCACGGTCAGGGTGCCGTCGCTGCCGCCGGTGCGGACGGTCGGGGTCACCCCGAGCCACGTGTAGAGCGACCGCAGGTCGGCCAGCAGCACCTGGTCGGTGTCGTCACCGACCGCACCGAGGGCATCGATCTCCACGCAGGCCAGCGGCTCGTGGCCGGTGTAACGCCACACGTCCACCCGAACACCAACACGCCTGCCAGTCACCGTCTCGTGCTCGACTAGGAGCCGGCCGCAGACATCCAACGCGGCGGGCAGACCCGGCTGCACCTGCGGCGCCTCGGTCGTCGGGTCCTGTCCGGCGAGTACGCCCCGCGCGGCCAGCAGTTCGGTCATCGCCGCATCGACCTGGCGGACCTGGTCGGCGACCGGGCAGCGGGCCGCCGAGGCTCGCAACGCCTCCAGGGTCGCGGTCAACGCCTGATGGATGTACAGCGCGGCGCGATCCCGGCTGGCGACGTTGGTGGTCATACCGCCACCTCCCGTGCACGGGGAGACAGGACCGCCGCGCCGCTGACCGGCCACCCGGCCGCGGCCCACAGGTCGGCGCGGGCGGCGACCAGCACGGCCGGGAGGGTGGGAATACCGGCCCGACGGCCAGCGGCCCGCCGGGCCGCGACCGTCACACGACGGACCCGCCGGGCCACAGCGATCTCATAGCCGGGTGCGCGGTCGGCGCACGCGAGCGCCACCGCGACCGTGGCATCGGTTTCCGCGCTCACCGCGTCGGTGTACTCCCGCAGCAGCGGCTCGGCGGTGCCGTCCGCGGCGGTGCGAACCGCGGCCCAATGGTCGGCGGCGGCCGTGAGGAAACCAGCCAGCGCATCCGCGAGCGGTGAACCGGCGGTCATGCCGCACCATCCAGCTGCTCCATCGCGTCGTAGGCGGACGCGAGCTCTGTGACGACCCCGGCCGGCAGCAGTTCGATCACCCCGTGCATGACCACGGATGGGTGGAGGTCCGCGAGCGTGTCCCCCGCCGCCTGCGCCTGCGCCTCCGAGGCGTGCAGCCCGGCGGTGTACCGGCTGCCTCCTACCTCAACAACCGGAGCGAACAGCGGCGGAAACCAACCATCCGGGTCGGTCGGCAGCATCAGGCCGCCCTGGGTGCTCATCGGCCCGGCTCCGTGACGGTGAACGGTCGGCCTGGCCCCGTTCCGATGACCGGGGTGTAGCGATCACGGGCCTCGGCTGTGACCTCCGGGTCGCTGAGCAGTGTGTAGACCGTGACGCAGACACCCTGGTGGGTGAACGTGCCCCAGGCCCACAGGCTGCCCTCGTGCCCGAGGCCGCCTTCTGTTGTGTGCAGGGTGAGACCGAACTCGCGGGCGAACGTGTCGATACCGGTGAGACGGTGGTCGTCAGCGGCACGGCTTCGGTACGGCACACCATCGGCATCCTGATCCTCTGTGATCTGAAATTCGATCACCGGGATGCTCGTGTAGTAGAAGCCGGACTTGATCCATATGTAGAACGCGACGTCCGTGTTACCGACGAACCGGTCAACGATGTCCGTGGCGACACGGAGCCGGTGACAAGCCCGACCCACGGGGGTACCGACGGGAGTGAGGTCGACGGCGCTCATCGGCCTGCCTCCTCAGCGAGACGACAGGCATGGGCTTCGTCGACGGCGGTGAACAGGTCCGGGAGGTGGCGGTGCTGCTCAGCTACCCAGGTGAGAAAGGCCGCCGTCGCGTCCGCCGGACTGCTGGCGGTCGCCTCACCGATCTGCCGCCAGGTCGCGCCCGCGTGCAGTGCCCGCAAGACACCGGTCTGCAGTCCGCGCCGTGCGGCGCGGGCCGCCGCGACCTCGGTAGCCAACAGCTCCAGGACCTCGTCGACGTCGACCCGCTGACCACGGGCGTAACGCACGGCGATATCCAGACCCAGGTCGGCTGCCCGGGTCGCCAGCATCAGCGGTGTCGCCGACCGGCCCGGTTCGACGTCAAGGATGTCCTCGGGCTGGCAAGGGCGGCTCACTTCTCACCACCACGGCGCAGCAACTCCCGGGCGATCCGCTCAACCTCACGGACGACCGCATCCGCGAGATCCTCGGCGGCGTCGCCACCCGATCCGGGAACGGGGATCGGCAGCGACCAACCGCCAACCATCGGCTGGCGGTTCATACGGCACCCCCCGCAGGCACGGGGGCCAACTCCGCGGCCACAGCGGTCTGACCGCCGTCGGCCGTGTCGAGCAGCCGGGTGATGAACGTGCGAGGGACGCGGTAGGCACGGCCGACCGCGACGAACGGGATCGTCTCGGCGTAGATCGCCCGGCGGATCGTCATCTCGCTAACCCGCAGCGCCCGGGCGGCCTCCCGCACGGTCATCAGCGGATGCTCGGCTGGGACGCCGTCACCGGTACGGACGGTGGGCGGACGGGACGGCACAGGTCGTTCTTCAAGGGTGGACAATGGACGGCGCTCCTCGTCTAGGGCTGGGAGCGGCGGTCCCGGCTGGTGCTTGCCGGCGAGGCCGGGACCGCCACCTGTCGGTGGTCAGGTCTTGTAAGGCAGGAATCGGGTGGCCGCCCCGACTTCGCCGTTCGGAGATGTGCCGCGCAGGATCGCCTCGACGACCGAGCGGCGGTAGCGGCGGTGGCCGGACGGGAGCTCGACCGAGTCGATCCGGCCGGTCCGCGCCCAACGCGCCAGGCTCACCACACCGATCCGCAGTGCCTTTGCGACCTCGACAGGGGTCATCAACTCGTCCGTCTCGCCCGCGGGCAAGACGGTGGGCATCTCGGTCATGACGTGGTTGCCTCACCGGCGATGGCCGCCTGCAACGAGGTCATCGTGCTGTCGACTTCGACGATGCAGGTGTCGAGGTCGAGGACCATGTCCCCGTCGTACTTGCACTCATCGAGCGCCTTGACGGCCTCCATCAGGGTGCCGATCGCAGCGAGCAGGTTGCCGCGGATCGAGACCCGGTCCAGCTCGGGCACGTGGCTCACGGTTGCGGTCTCCCTTCTTTGATCGGTATGACGTAGGACGTAGGACATCCTACGTGTCGTACGGTGTCACACGGTTTGGGCGGCTGTCAACGGAGAGGTAGGACGTCCTGCAGGACTAACGTTGGGTCCGCGGGAGCAAGAAGCTGATCCGGAGAGATGAGGTGCATGGTCGGGATGACTGTTGAGGCTCCGAAGTCTCGGTATCGGCAGGTCGCCAATCTGATCAGGCAGGACATCGCCCTCGGTGAGTACCCACCTGGCTCTACACTGCCCAGTGAGCAGGAACTGGCCGGAAAGGTGGGCGTGTCCCGGGTGACGATCAACCGGGCTCTCCAGATCCTCCGGGCAGAGGGCATGGTGCGGGTTCTGCGCGGACGTGGGACGGTAGTACGGTCTGTCCCACCGATTTCCCGGCATAGCAACCGGCGCTACGCGCGAGCGGCTCGCGAGGAACACGGTGCCCGTGGCGCATTTGATGCCGAAATTCGGAAACTTGGGTTGATACCTCGGTCCGACATTGTCCAGCTGGAGTCGGTCGACCCACCCGAAGCGACGGCGAAGGCGCTAGAGCTTGGCCCAGGAGAGCGGGTCCTCATACGCAAGCGCCACATGTATGCATCTGATGAACCAGTACTGCTGGCGACATCCTACATTCCCTGGCCACTCGCAGAGAGTGCCGGCCTGACCAGGGTGGATACTGGTCCGGGCGGAACCTATTCACGGTTGGCGGAACTTGGACAGGGGCCGGTGCGGTTCACTGAGGATATACGGGCACGCATCCCGACGGATGACGAGGAAGTGTTCTTCGGCCTGGCTGAGAATCAACAGGTTTTTGAGATCATCCATATGTCATGGACGGCCGACGATCGGCCGGTGGAGTACCGCGTCGATGCGCTGCCCACGTTCCAATGGGTCCTGCACTTCGAGTGGCCGGCCGAGGTCGTCAACCCGGGCAGCCCGTCGTGACGCTCCGGCAGATGGAAGTCCGTGTTGCCGAACTGCCGGCGCAGGCTGGGCAGGGCCAGGACCGGGTCCTGATCGGCGACAACGTTGTTGTTGTCCTGGACGGAGCGTCCGGATCTGACGGCACAGTCAGCGTGGCCGCCTATGTGGACGCGCTCGGCGTCCAACTGCTTGGGGCACTTGCGCGCCGACCGGCGGCTCCACTGCGAACCGGGCTGCGCACGGCACTCATGGGTGTCACGCAGGTACTGGACCTGCAGCCGGGCGATTCGCCGTCCTCAACTGTCAGCATCATCCGGTCCGCTCTCGGCCGCGTCGACGTACTCGTACTCGGCGACACACCCGTGTACCTGGCAACCCGATCCACTGGCGTTCTACGTATCTTCGATGACCGCCTCGCCCAGCTTCCCGTGATGCACCGGCCAGCGGCCCTCGCCCGGCTACAAGCCGGAGGCGGGTACGACGACGAACATCAGCGCATTCTCCGCGAGATGAGGAACGAGAAGGCGCCCTACCAGAACGCCACTGGCGGCTACTGGATTGCCGCGGCCGACCCTGCGGCCGGCGGCAAGGCCCTTGTGCGATCTTTTCCCGCTGAGGATGTGCTATGGGGCGCCATCCTCACCGACGGCGCCGAAGACCCGATGCGGCACCTCGGCATCAGCATCGACCACGTGGCCGCACTCGGCGAGGGAGATCTCGGCGCTCTGCTCGCCCAGTTTCACAACTGGGAAGAGCGTGAAGACCCCCAGGGCCAGCTACTGCCGCGGTTCAAACGCCATGACGACAAGTCGATCGCCGTGGTGACCTTCCGATGACCGAGACCACCGCCATACCTCCCCGACACTCGGTCAGTGTTGCCGGCGTCGTTGTGAACGAAAACGGCCGCGTTCTTGCCATCCGCCGTCGAGACAATGGCCAATGGCAGGCACCGGGTGGCGTGCTCGAACTACAGGAAACCTTCGAGCAGGGCGTTCGCCGCGAGGTGCTCGAGGAGACCGGCGTCACCGTTGAGGTCGACCGCCTCACGGGCGTCTACAAAAACCTACGGCTCGGCGTCGTGGCCCTGGTCTTCCGCTGCCGACCGATAGCAGGTACGCCACAGCCGACAGCCGAGAGCAGCGAGGTGCGTTGGCTGACGGAGTCCGACATACAGCAGAGCATGAGCCCGGCGTTCGCCGTCCGAGTGACCGACGCGCTCACGGGCGATGCGCCCGTCGCCTTCCGCGCCCACGATGGCGTCAACCTCCAGAGATGATCAACCACCCTCGTTGGAACTTCTTCTACGGTTCTGAGGGCTAGCTTCAATCCCTCCATAGATGATCATGAACCATCGCGCTGACAATCGATATCGCTCCGGTGGCAACGGGTTTCAATCCCTCCAGGGATGATCAGGAACCTCACCTCCGCAGCCCAGGGGCTGACCGGGCATGAGGGTTTCAATCCCTCCAGGGATGATCAGGAACGCCATCCTGGTCTGGCTGGGGCGCCTGCCCCGGCTGGGTTTCAATCCCTCCAGGGATGATCAGGAACGCCATCCTGGTCTGGCTGGGGCGCCTGCCCCGGCTGGGTTTCAATCCCTCCAGGGATGATCAGGAACACGTTCAATGTGGCCGGCTACCGGGCCGCACATGTGTTTCAATCCCTCCAGGGATGATCAGGAACCAGGTAAGCGTCGGCAAAGGCGCTACAAAGTTCTGGTTTCAATCCCTCCAGGGATGATCAGGAACATGGTCCGCAAGATAGCGGACGCGCAGGCCCACTAGTTTCAATCCCTCCAGGGATGATCAGGAACTGACTATCCGCGTGGCCGAGTCGGCGCGCGAATACGTGTTTCAATCCCTCCAGGGATGATCAGGAACCGGTTGATCAGCTCCCGGGACGGGAGGATCATGTGTTTCAATCCCTCCAGGGATGATCAGGAACCGCGGGACGGGTCGTGGCGGGGCGGGACGGCGCGCAGTTTCAATCCCTCCAGGGATGATCAGGAACCCGCGATGCTGGCGCTGGCGCAGTGATCGCCTACGCGTTTCAATCCCTCCAGGGATGATCAGGAACGCGCACAGCATCTGGCCAACCAAGCCCAGCTCGCGGGTTTCAATCCCTCCAGGGATGATCAGGAACGGTATGCCCGCGCGCATCAGCAGTCGTCCGGCCCAGTTTCAATCCCTCCAGGGATGATCAGGAACCACTCCATCACGGATGCGACGGCACAGCGGGCAAT